>NZ_ADHJ01000009.1:0-192544 GCF_000193415.1 Paenibacillus vortex V453 | reverse complement strand
CCAATGTCCATTCTAAGGGGTGCACTTCACGCCTCCTTCCAGGGGCTCGGGGTCCTTGTTATGTTTCACTATAGGAATGAACGCGGCCTACTCCATTACAACGGTTGTATACGGCGGCAGCGTTAAGCTGCTGCCGTTTACTGCCGCACTGTCGTCTGTTGTTCTCAACAGTGATGAGAACCCGCTCTCTCCATTCTTCGATGCCACATCCACCGTCTGTTCCTTGCCGGACAGATTATGGACCACAAGCGCTTGGTTGTCGTTGGTACGGCGGACGTAAGCCATGACCTGCGCATTTCCGGAAGCATAGGATTCAATGGTTCCGTTCTGAAGCGCAGGCATTTCATTGCGCCAGCTGATTAGCGTGCGGTAACGGGACAGCAGGGAATTCGCATCCCCCATCTGCTGCTCCACACCCTGCACGGCATCCCCCCGGTTATGCTTCAAGGGCTCCCATGTCGTCTGCCCCTTATCACTGCCCGTGTTGGACCAGATCATCGGCTCCCGGATCTGCTCATCCGGCTTCGCCCCCTTCATGCCGATCTCTTCCCCATAATAGATAAATGGATTGCCCGGCATCGTCAGCAGGATGCCAGCAGCCATTTTGGCATGATTCTCATCATTGTTCAGCTGAGACATCACACGATTCATATCATGGTTTGTCAGGAATGTCGCATCCGTGAACTTGCCACCGGATACTTGACTGAATAAGCCGTACATCCGCTCCAGCGTGAAGGCAAGGTTGTTATCCTTCTCGTTGAGCGCTGCACCCACGATGCTCTCGCCCAATCCAAAGTTGAAGCCGGAATCGAAGGCGTTATCCAGGTACGGCGCAATAACGGCAGCGGAGTTATCCCAAATCTCACCCACGATATAAGCGTCCGGGTCCACCTCATTCATGCTGGTGCGGAATTCCTGCCACCAGGCCGTATTCTTTGCCGTGGTTGCCTCACCCTTGTCAGACATCAGATCCTCGTAGATATGCTTGGCGGCATCAATCCGGAAACCATCCACGCCGAGCTCCAGCCAGAACTTGCCGATATCCTTCATCTCCTCGCGTACCTTGGGGTTATCGAAGTTCAGATCCGACATTCCGCCCCAGAATGTGCCCATGTAATGGGCACCGTTCATCTCGTGCCACGGGGAGCCGCTCCCGGCTGCGCTGGAACCGGAAGGTGCTTTACCCTGATCCTCAGCCCAGATATACCAATCCCGGATCGTGGAAGCTTGATCAGCCGCGGACTCTTTGAACCACGGGTGCTCCGTGCTTGTGTGATTGACAACCAAATCCATGATAATCTTGATTCCACGCTTATCCGCTTCCGCAAGCAGCGTCTTAAAGTCCTCCAGCGTCCCGTAATCCGGATGTATGGAGCGATAGTCCGTTACATCATAGCCATGATAGCTTGGTGAAGGATTAATGGGCATCAGCCAAATACCGGTCACGCCAAGATCATCCGATGTATCCGGATTTCCGTCATTCAGGTAATCCAGCTTCTCGATGACACCCTTCAAATCACCGATTCCATCTCCATCGGAATCATAGAATGAACGTACAAAGATTTCGTAATAAACATCGGATGGCTGCTCATCCACCTTGTTTTCCTGCGGAGCAGGTGCCGGGATGTCAGGCTGCTTGGTTTCCTGTGTGGCCTTCGGCACAGCTTCCTCTTGAGGTGGAGTCGCGCCGCCGCTGCAGCCGGCAAGTAAACCTCCCGCAAGCGCGAAACTTGCCAGCCATAGAGGCACAGCCTTACGTGTACTCCTTTTTTTATGCACCATACCTATTTCCCCCTGTTGGATATATATTAAGTTCACTGAAATCCGCCTTGCTATGCTTGTAATTCGCCATCATCAGCGCAAACGTTTGAATAATATTAAACGAAATTTAGAAATAAAACGGTTACATAATACAGCATGTCTTGAATTCCATCTCAGATTCCCGGTATCCCTGGTTATTTAACCCAACTATATCATAACCCACTCTTCCATTTTGTTAAATCGTTTGCACAAGGCCGTATTAAGTTATTTTCCGGTTTTTTCACGTGATAATACCCGCCTTTCTCCTGATTTCTAATCCTTTCTTCTTTTTTAGTGCATTTGTGAATAATTGCGCTCAGCTGACTTGGATACGTATTTACAAGCATTTCGATAAACGTTAATATAGCAGTGTGAAACCGTTTAACATACTGTACCTATATAGCTTTAGATCTGCCTGTATCAAGTATACTCGGGGCCTGACAGACCCACAATTAAATAAAGAACAACGGACCGCGCTCTAGCGGAAGTTATTCTTGTGAAATAAGGGAGACTCCAGTAGTCGCTTTCTTATTTTCAAAAAAACGCAAACGGTTCCACTGGAGGTCCTACTATGTCTGTAACGATTAAAGATGTCGCAAAACGAGCGGGCGTATCCCCCTCCACCGTCTCACGGGTGCTTTCCAATCATCCGAGAATCAGCCGCGAAACCTCGCGCAAAGTGAAAGAGATTATGGAGGAAATGGGCTACCATCCCAATATTATGGCCAAGAGCCTGGTTTCCAAAACGACAGAAAGCATATGCGTCATCCTGCCAAAACCAGCGGAAGAGCTGTTCCTCAACTTGTTCTTCATGGAGCTGATCCGCGGTATTGTCACACAGGCGAACCGTTCCGGATACGATGTGTTAATCAGCTCGGGCGGCAACGAGAAGGAAGAGGTCGAAGCCGTATCCAGGCTTCTTAACGGTCGGCGTGTCGATGGTGCGATCTTGCTGTACTCCAGGCAGGATGACCAGGTCGTCGATTTTCTCAAGTCTAACAACTACCCGTTCGTGCTTGTCGGCCGAAGTGAGAAATATCCTGACTTGTTATCCGTCGATACCGATAATGTGCAGGCAGCCTATGACGCAACCAAGCATTTGATCTCCCTCGGGCATAAACGAATCGGCTTTGTCAGCGGTCCGCCTAACCTGATCGTGTCTCAGGACCGGATGAAGGGTTATGGAAAAGCACTCGCCGATGCGGGGCTTGAGATGAGAAAAGAATGGATCGTCGAAGGTGAATTCCTTCAGGAAAGCGGCTATCGCGCCATGTCCTTTTTCATGAACCTGCCCGAGCGCCCGACTGCACTCGTCATTGTAGATGATATTGTATCCTTCGGCGTGCTGCGCGGACTTCACGAGCTCGGTTACAAGGTACCCGAAGACGTATCTATTATCAGCTTCAACAACATCTCGCTGACCGAACTGTCGACCCCGCCGCTGAGCAGTGTGGACATCGGCATTTACAACCTGGGTTACACTGCTTCCCAAGCACTGATCCAGACTGTTCGCAACGATGACAAGACGGTACTGCCGCACCGTTACATCATTCCGCACCGGTTGATGATCCGCGAATCCTCGATGTATTCGCTGCCCAAATCCTAGACTCGCCTGGTGGAATGGAAATGATAACGACGCAAAGTACTTCAAAATAAAGAAGCATCGTGGTGCTTCCTTTATTTTTGCTGCTTGGTTCAAACGTTTGCACTAATATTCTTAAGGAGGATTATCATGTCATCCATAACTGCTTGTTTATTCGATCTTGACGGCGTTCTGGTGGATACCGCCAAGTATCACTACATTGCATGGAAGCGTCTTGCCGGGGAGCTTGGTTTTGATTTCACCGAGCAGGATAATGAACGCTTGAAGGGAGTCAGCCGGATGGCTTCCCTCGATATTCTGCTTGAAATCGGCGGAATGACGCTTGATGAAGACGCGAAGCTGGCACTTGCGGAGAAGAAAAACGCCTGGTACGTCGAGTATATTTCCAAAATGGATGAATCCGAGATTTTGCCCGGAGCCCTCGACTTTATCCAGGTTCTCAAAGCCCGCGGTATTAAGGTTGCTCTGGGCTCGGCCAGCAAGAACGCCATGCTGATCTTGAACAATACCGGCCTCACCCCTTATTTCGATGCCATTATCGACGGAACGAAGACCAGCCAAGCGAAGCCGGATCCGGAGGTTTTCACCATGGGGGCCCATGAACTTGGCGTTCAGCCTGATACCTGTGTCGTATTCGAGGATGCAGAAGCCGGAATCGAAGCTGCCACTCGCGCCGGTATGCGCAGTGTCGGCATTGGATCCCCTGAAACCTTGGGACGCGCCAGCATCGTTCTATCCTCCCTGGAAGAGTTCACGGTGGACCGTCTGCTGGAATTGTAGAAGCATGAGCTCATACGCTTTGGGCAACTCTAGCAGCATCATCCCATATAGATATGCAACCATTTTCCCTACTTATAAAGGAGCCGATGATTGTGAAACAATATTTAAAGCTAGATGAATGGTCAATTATTGAAGAGGGCTTTGATCCTCATACGCATGAAATCTCGGAAAGTGTATTCAGTATCGGTAACGGATTTATGGGCCAGCGTGCCAACTTTGAGGAAGCCTACAGCGGTTCATCGCTGCAAGGCAGCTACATGGCCGGTGTCTACTATCCGGACAAAACCCGTGTAGGCTGGTGGAAGAACGGTTACCCTGAATATTTTGCCAAAGTGCTGAACAGCACCAACTGGATTGGCATTGGCATCGAAATCAACGGTGCGCCGCTTGATTTGGCGAAATGCACAGTGAAGAACTTTGTCCGTGAGCTGAATATGAAGGAAGGTTATCTCTCTCGCAGCTTTACCGCTGTCATGGAAGACGGCAAGGAGCTTAAAGTCGAAGCCATCCGCTTTGTGAGCATTGTGCGCCATGAGATCGGAGCCATCCGTTATGCTGTGACCCCGCTTAATTTTGCTGGTGAGCTGACCATCACGCCTTATCTTGATGGCGATGTGAAGAACAAAGACTCCAACTATGACGAGAAGTTCTGGCTGGAAGTGTTCAAGGAAGCGGCTCAAGGATCAGCTTCCTTAACTGTAAAAACCAAGAAACTCGATTTTCATGTGACGTCCGTGATGTCCTACAACATCGTGAAGAACGGCGAAAAGCTTGATGTGCAAGCAGAGCTGATAGAACAAGAGAAATATGCCGCCAACCGTGCAAGTGTATCCGTATCAGAAGGTGAGGTCATCACCGTCTATAAATATGTCGCCAACGTCACTTCCCGCAATCATGGCTTGGGCGAACTGGTGAACGCAGCGCGTGCGGTGCTGGAGCCGGCCGTCGAAACCGGATTTGAGCTGCTCTTGAAGGAGCAAGCTGCAGCTTGGGGCGACAAATGGAAGGAAAGCGATATCGTTATCGAAGGCGATGTGGCAGCCCAGCAGGCGATCCGCTTCAACATTTTCCAGCTCAACCAGACTTACAGCGGCGAGGACGACCGCCTGAACATCGGACCGAAGGGCTTTACCGGGGAGAAATACGGCGGCAGCACCTATTGGGACACCGAGGCTTACTGCTTGCCATTCTACCTGAGCACCGCGGATGCCAGCATCTCCCGCAACCTGCTCATCTACCGCTATAAACACCTGGAAAAAGCGAAGGAAAATGCCAGGAAGCTTGGTTTCACCAAAGGTGCGCTCTACCCTATGGTGACGATGAACGGTGAGGAATGCCATAACGAATGGGAAATTACGTTCGAAGAAATTCACCGTAACGGCGCCATTGCGTACGCCATCTATAACTATGTTAACTATACCGGCGATTTCTCTTATCTTGGTCAATACGGACTGGAAGTGCTCGTGGAAATTTCCCGTTTCTGGGAAGAGCGCGTGAATTACGTCCCCGCGAAGGATCAGTATATGATTCTGGGTGTAACCGGACCGAACGAGTACGAGAACAATGTGAACAATAACTGGTATACCAACCGGATTGCCAGCTGGACGATGGAATACACCCTTGATGTGCTGGAATATTTGAAAGAGAACGAGGATTCCCGCTATGCAGAGCTTACGGCGAAGCTCGAGCTGCAAGAGGTAGAAACGGACAAGTGGCAGGATATCATCAGCAAAATGTACTATCCGGAAGATGCGGAGCTCGGCGTATTCCTGCAGCAGGATGGTTTCCTCAACAAGGAACTTGTTCCCGTTAAGGAATTGGACCCTGTACATCTGCCGCTGAATCAGAACTGGTCCTGGGACCGCATTCTGCGTTCGGTATATATCAAACAGGCTGACGTATTGCAAGGATTGTTCTTCCTGGGCGACCAGTTCGATCTGGCAACGAAAAAACGCAACTTCGACTTCTATGAACCGTTCACGGTACATGAGTCCTCCCTCTCTCCTTGCGTACACTCCATTCTCGCATGCGAGCTTGGATATCAGGAGAAAGCGTACGAGATGTACCTTCGTACAGCTCGCCTGGACCTCGACAACTATAACAACGATACCGAGGACGGCTGTCATACAACCAGCATGGCAGGAACCTGGATGTCCGTTGTGCACGGCTTCGGCGGCCTGCGTGTAAAAGACGGCGTATTGCACCTGAATCCGTTCATTCCGGGTCACTGGTCTTCCTTCTCCTTCAAGGTCATGTTCCGTGGATCCCGACTGAAGGTCAACGTGAAAGGCAGCGAGACCATCATCGTGAACGAGACGGATACACCTGCTGTCCTGAACGTGAACGGCAAAGAATACAGTATTAGCGGACTTGGAGAGGTAAAAGCTGCAAGATAAGCGGTACGGGGACAACGGGGACAACGGGGACATCATGTCCCTTCCCCTCCCATAAACAAGAGCCCTGGATATTATTCCAGGGCTCTTGTTTGTATATAGAGAATGGGCCCCTCAAACATCCCTTCTCATTATGAAGGGGCCCATTCTCATCCTTGGCAGGTATCTGTATTTGCAGGGTCCAAGCCAAGGCTTCACCAATCAGCTGCGAGCTTCATTCTCACTTTGGCAGGTATTTACCGATTATGTAGGCTATGAATAGATCAGTTGAGAATGCGGATCACGCGGAGGGCGCTCGGATGGTTTACCGAACAGATACCCCTGCGAGAGCTCGATCCCGATATCTCGGCAAAAATGAAACTCCTCCCGTCTCTCAATGCCTTCAGCCAGCACCATAGCCCCGAAATCATGAGCCATGTTCGTGATCATTTCAAGCTGCTTCTGCTGGGCGGCATTTCGATCGCAATGGTCGATAAGACTCCGGTCGATCTTCACATAATCCGGCTTAAGCCTGATCATCTGCTCCAACGTGGAATAGCCCGCCCCTACGTCGTCCATGGCTACCGAGATCCCGTGACTGCGATAAACCTCGAATATCGATTGGAGGTGCTTCACATCATCGATCTTCTCGGTCTCCACAACCTCAAACACGAAATCCCTCGGATCCAAATGGAGCCTGTCGATGGTATTAAAAGTATGACTGAGACACATCTGAGGATCATATATCGACGATGGCAGGAAGTTTACGAAACGTTTCACACCTAAAGGAAGCCACTCTGCGCTGGTTTCAATTGCACAGGTTCGTGCCGCTCGGTCCAGAAAAGAATGCAGTCCGGTTTTTCGGGCAGTCTCAAACAGCTCATACGGTTGGAACGCGACTCCCCCCTCTATCGGACGAAGCAAAAACTACATATGCAACGATCTGCTCAAAGTGATCTACAATGGGCTGCATATAGCTCGTAAACTGCTTATGTAAAATGACATTGACCATATCGTAATGCTCCATCTGCAGCTCGAACTTCTGCATAGGGGTCCACGTATGCCGGATCTGTGGAGCTTCTCCACCGGTAACACAGAAGGACAGCTCTTGACGAATCTTCAGCGGAAGGGGTTGCAGACACTTTATCATGGAGATTAGTTCCGCAAGTTCCTTATAGTTCACAGCACAACCCTCATTGTTCTCTTGTACCGTGTAGCCGTTCAGTGCAAGCAAGCCAATAAGCTCACCGCTTGCAGGCTTCATATGAACGGTCCCCTGGTCCTCAATCGGTTCAAAGGTGCTGCAATTGTCGCAAATCATGTTCGTCCTCCTTGGCAAGCTAGCTCTCACTATGCTTCTTATCGGCATTTTGAATATGATTTCTTTGCATTTTATGGATTTTATATCGAAGTTATGACCTGTTTTATGAGAAATGCGCAAGATTCGTGCAATGATAGGGTTTTAATCTACAAAAATCGACTTATATTGCTTTTAACAACGCATTGTCGATATTTCTGGTTATCCATCCCTTATTCAATCTTCTGATCCAAAAGCTGCAGCTGCATCGTCCGGTCCACATCGAAGTGCCAGCGGGCATTCCGCTCCTTCGCGGCATACATCGCTGCATCCGCACGGCCAATGAGCTCCTGATCGTTCCGGGCATGATCGGGATACACGGCAATACCGATACTCGGCGACGTTCTAACTTCATATCCCTCCAGTTCATAAGGCTCGCTGAGCAGCATCCAAATCTCCTCCGCCATCCAGATCAGCTCCTGATCCTCCCCGGCCGACTGGATCATCACGGTGAATTCATCTCCCCCTAGACGGGACACCAGAATCCCTTTGGATTCCAGCGACTGAAGGCGGCATGCAACCTTGCGGATCAACAGATCTCCGGCACGGTGGCCATAACGATCATTCACCTTTTTGAAACGATTCATGTCCATGTAGAGAAGCCCTACCCGCGATCCTGTCCGATCGGCCTCTAACAAGGAGCTGGACAGTCTTGCGTTGAAGTAACGACGATTATACAATCCCGTCAGATCATCCCGGTGAGCAAGCGATTCGCTCTGCCTCAGACTTTCATGCAGTCGATGTAACAAGCGGTCATTCTCATACTGGATCAGGATCTGGCGGAACAGAATCAGAATGACGCACAGGGATAGACCGGTAAACAGACCGTTCCAGCCACCGAACCGCTGCGCCATGAGGGCAAACATTCCGCCCAGCACGCCATATGGAAGCAAATATCTGACAATCAAGGTTCCTACAGGACGCGGTTCCCTCTCTTTCACCGTTTGATTTCCGGTATCGGGAGCGGGCTGTGCACCTGCAGAAGCAATGAAAAACACAGATAACGTATGTAAAGGATCAAGATATGCACGAACTTCGAGATTCACGAAATGGACGAGATAAAAGTGCAGAGCATCACCCATAATATAAGCGCTTCCGCCAAGACTTAATGAAATGACCGCCCATTTCCCTAATTGCCTGGTATTAAAATACAACACCACGGTAAAGAAAATAAGTACCATTCCGCACAGCGGAAACAGCATATCCACCCATACGCTTCCCGTCCCCCCCGAATACGTACTGTCCTGAAGTTCGGGCTTGATTAAATACTCCCAGCCCACCGTCATGAACGTTACGCCAACGATGACGATATCCAGCATAAACCGCAGCCCCCTAAGCGGGCCTTGAACATGCCGGAACAAATAGATGAGGCAGCTGGCGAACAGGATCACTTCCAATCCCCAGAAATAGCTGGATATCTGGAAAGCGCTCTCTTTCCCGAACCCGAAAAAAAAGGAGGAGACGATCCGGGCCGCTGCATCGGCCATCAGTCCGATACTTACCATAAACCAAAACCTGCGAAGATGTGCCTTATAACGCCGGCTGACCCGAATTAAATACACGGAGGCGGCCATAGGAGCAATAATGACTAGCACACGCTGAAGCGATAAAGCATCAGGCATCCACAGAACAGTCATTATCTGAATAAATGCATATATAATGGCGAGTCGAATCCACAGATGATCTGCTGGAGTTGGACTCATAAGCACTCCCCCTTGGCAAAAAGGTAAGCTTGTACACGATGGATGATTTAGGTCTTTTGAATTAAGCTCTCTATTCCTCATGATACTTTTTACCCATCCAAAAGTAAAGACGAGGAAATCAAAGAAAAATCATCTATCCGGCACATCGCTAGAAGATCTATATAATGAAGTTTTTCTACTGGACGGGTGTACTTCAAATGCAAGGACTACACTCAATTAAACACGTGAAAACCTGAAAAGTTACTATATCAATCACCTACTTGACGTATAGGAATCATATGATATTATTCTTCATATCTTATACGAACCGGAAAGGGTGTATGGCAGTGTCACAGAAACGATTGGATCATGTTGGTATTGTAGTCCGAAACCTGGAAGCCACGATAGCGTTTTACACGTCGGTAGTCGGCCTTGAACTAAAGAATCGCCTGACTCATACCAATGGGGTCATTCAACTCGCGTTCCTCGGATTTAATGGAAGTGACGAAACGGAAGTCGAACTTATCCAGGGTTACAGCGACTCGCTGCCTTCGGAAGGAACGGTGCACCATTTTGCAGTCAGTACGGATGATATTGAAGAAGAGTATGCACGCGTCCAAGGACTTGAAGTTCCTCATCTGGACGAGGAAATCGTCACTCTCCCGAACGGCTATCGTTATTTCTTCGTGCATGGTCCCGAAGGGGAATGGATCGAGTTCTTCCAGCGTTAACCCGCACGCAGCACGGTATCCAACATTTCATCTCTTAAAATGTTCATATGCTGAACTCTTGGGCTGCCTAAACGCGGTTCCCTACATAAGGCCTGTCCTGTTCATGACCTTTTTCGAAAACTAGACAGGTCTTGGTGTTAGGACTATAATAACGGATGTACTGATCGAAACTTCATAAATATCGGGGGAGCTGGAATTTAGCCGGCTGAGAGTGTATCCGCTTTGATACTGACCCTTACACCTGATCTGGGTAATGCCAGCGTAGGAAGCCAATGTTTGCGGCAGCCATATTTGCCGTACTATACACTTACGCCGTCATGCGTCCTGAGATTATCGGGGCGCTTTTTTTGTGGAGTTGCGAGGTAATAGAAATAGAACTCATAAGGAGAGAAGACACGATGAAGAAGGGAAGATGGGTCCCCCTGCTTCTCGCTTGTGTCCTGCTGATGGTTGCGGCCGGATGCGGTACAGGCGGACAGAACAAGAACACAGGCGCTGAAGGAGAAGACGCCAAGAGTCCTGGGAAACTCCGTGACGTGCAGCTGATGCTCGATTGGTCCGCCAATACCAATCACACGGGTCTGTATGCAGCGAAGGAGCTCGGATATTATGAGGAGGAAGGGCTCAACGTCCAGATCGTCCAGCCGGGAGCCGGTGGAACGGATACGCTGGTCGCATCCGGTAACGTGCCGTTCGGCATAAGCTATCAGGAAGGGGTAACCCTCGCCAGAACGCAAGGCTTGCCGCTCGTCTCCATTGCGGCGATCATTCAGCATAATACATCCGGCTTTGCCGCTCCCAAGGACAAAGGGATCGTGAAGGCTGGAGATTTCGAAGGTAAATCCTATGGCGGCTGGGGCTCCCCCGTTGAGGAAGCTGTCATGAAATCCATCATGGAGATCGACGGTGCCGATGTCAGCAAAGTCAATATGGTCAACATGGGCGATGCCGATTATTTTACTGCCGTCAAACGCGACATTGATTTCGCCTGGATATTCTACGCCTGGACGGGCATCGAAGCCGAGCTCCGCAATGAGCCGCTTGATATGATCTATGTGAAGGACTACTCTGACCAGCTCGATTATTATACGCCGGTCATCGTGACCAACGAGAAGCTGATCCAAGAGGACCCTGAGCTTGTCAAAGCCTTCATGCGGGCTACTTCCAAAGGATACAACCATGCTATTGAGCATCCTGAGGATGCAGCAGCGCTGCTCTCGAAGGCCGTGCCTGATCTGGATGCCGAGCTGGTTCTGGCCAGCCAGAAATGGCTGAGTCCCCGCTATCAGGATGACGCGCCTCGTTGGGGTGAACAGAAAGCCGAAGTATGGTCGGGGTATGCCGACTGGATGTTTGAGCGCAAACTGCTGGAGAAAGAGCTTGATGCAGACCGCGCGTTCACCAATGATTTTTTACCGGAACAACCATAAGGTCTTTTCTATTAAGAAGAGAGTCGGCCTGACAGCAGGCTGTCTCTCTTTCATAATCATATCGCTGCACGAAAGGATGGATTATATATGGCGAACACCCTCTTGAGCATTCAAGTGATACCCCGGACGCCGGGTGGACGGGACAGCATCCCTTATGTGGATGAAGCGATCAAGGTTATTGAGGATTCGGGTGTGAAGTACGAGGTCCATGCACTGGAGACAACCATGGAAGGAGAACTCTCCGAGCTGCTAAAGATCGTCGAGCGCATGCATGAGGCGCTGGTGAATGCGGGAAGTCCCAGCATCATATCCCAGGTCAAAATTGCACATCATCCGAGCGGCATCAGCATGGATAAGCTGACTGAGAAATATCGTCCATGAGAAGCTGGTGGAGCTCCGTCTGGCCGCCTGTTGTGGCGGTCCTCTTCTTTTTGCTGGTATGGCAGGCGGCGGTATCGATCTTCGATATCGAAAAATTTATTCTGCCTGCGCCAACGGCGATCGGATCCGAGGCAGTTACCGGTGCTGCCGGTCTTTTCCAGCATACATTAGCCACCCTGCAGCTAACCTTGATCGGGTTTATCATCGGAACAGCAATCGGACTTGTGATTTCACTGGCTCTGCATATGGTGCCTTTTCTCAAAACAGCTCTTTATCCGCTTCTGATTCTTAGCCAGAATGTACCGACTATCGCCCTTGCGCCGCTCCTCATGATCTGGTTCGGCTTCGGCATGCTGCCCAAGGTTATTGTGATTACCCTGGTCTGCTTCTTCCCGGTGGCCGTTGCGGCTCTGGACGGGCTCGCCCGAACCGATCGCACCATGATGAATTACATGCAGATGGCGGGGGCTACATCATGGCAAATCTTTACCAAGCTGGAGCTGCCTCATGCCCTTCCCTCCATCTTCTCCGGGATTCGGATCGCGGCCACCTATTCCGTCATGGGTGCGGTCATCGGAGAATGGATCGGCTCCGACCGGGGAATCGGTTACTACATGATGCTGCAAAAATCCGGCTACCGCACGGATCGGGTATTCGTTGCGATTCTGGTCATCGTCCTGCTCAGCCTGCTGATGGTTCTGCTTATCACCCTGCTGGAGAAACGGCTGATCCGTTGGAACCGGAAAAGCTAATGCCCAGCAGTCATGGGCCAATACACGATCATCCTTAATGAAGGAGGTATTTCGCGATATGACACAACAAGTTGCTCCGCCGGTCCAGGGTGGGCTTAATCCCCCCTCCGTGGAAGCCTCTCGAACGCCTGCGCTGGAGGTACGAAACCTTCGGAAAACCTTCCGCGACCGACGCAGCGAGGTTCATGTGCTGGATGACCTTGCGCTTCAGGTACAGCCCGGTGAATTCGTCTCGATTATCGGGCCGTCAGGCAGCGGAAAAAGCACACTTTTCCACATCATCGGTGGCTTAACGGCTCCTGATTCCGGCTCAGTCTTCATGGATGGTCGTGACGTAACGGGAAAAAAAGGGCTCATTGCCTACATGCCTCAGCAGCCTGCCCTGTTCCCTTGGCGAACGGTGGAGGACAACGTGCTGCTTCCCGAGGAGCTCAGAGGAACCCAGAAGGCCGTCGCCAGGGCAAATGCCCGGCGCTGGATGGAACGGGCCGGACTTGCCGGCTTCGAGAAGGCGTATCCGCATACCCTCTCAGGAGGGATGCAGCAGCGGGCCGCCTTCCTGCGCGCATTGATGAGCCCGCAGGAAGTGATGTGTCTGGATGAGCCCTTCAGCGCACTCGATGCACTGACACGCAGTGATATGCAGCGCTGGCTGCTCGATATATGGGAGGAGACGCGCCGTTCGGTGCTGATGATTACCCATCATATTGAGGAAGCACTTCTGCTCTCCGACAGCATCTATATTCTGTCGGCGCGGCCTGGGGCCATTTTAAAACGAATCGAGGTCCCGTTCCCCCGTCCACGCCGTGAGGAAATTCTGCTGGATCCATCCTTCATCACGCTGAAAACCGAAATATCCGCCATGATGCGGGAGGAGCAGCAAGAACGCGGACAGTAACAACGTTAACCGTAAACAGAATAATCATTCATCATCCAGCTTCCATCAATGCCACAGAGCTTCGAGAAAGCTTGGTAGAAAGGGTATGTAACGATGAAATCACTAACGCAAACAGGGGCCGGAGCTCCACTGTTAGACACCCACATTCATCTGGACCGTTATTCGTTATCCGATCAGGAAGCGATTGTGGCGGATATCCGGCATAGCGAGGTTCAGAGCATCATCTCTGTCTCTATGGATCTGGCTTCCTGCAAACGGAATCTGGAGCTGTCCCGGCTGTACGGAACAATGGTACGGGCTGCATTCGGTTATCATCCGGAGCAGCCTGTCCCCTCCTCTGCTGAAACGAAGGCGCTGCTGGACTGGATGGAAGAACATGCCGATGACATGATTGCCGTCGGTGAGGTGGGTCTCCCCTATTATGCAAAATTAGAAGCTGAATCCGAGGGCCGTTCGTGGGATAACCGTCCATATGAATATCTACTGGAACAATTTATTCTTTTTGCGAAAAAGCATCATAAACCTGTGATTCTGCATGCTGTATATGAAGATGCGGAAACCGCATGTCGCTTGCTCGAAAAATATGGCGTCACCCGTGCCCATTTCCATTGGTTTAAGGGCTCTCGTGACACCTTGCTGCGGATGGCGGGTAACGGATATTATATCTCCTTTACGCCTGATATCCTGTATGAAGATGAAATTCGTGAAATTGCTCGCCTATACCCCGATCATCTTGTTATGACCGAGACCGATGGACCTTGGCCGTTCGAAGGTCCCTTTGCCGGGCAGATGACCCACCCTCGGATGACCTCCGCCGTTGCCGCTGCCTGGGCAGAGCTTCAAGGGGTATCCGTGCTTGCGGCGCGGGAGCGGTTATACGAGAATGCCGTACGCTTATACGGCCTATAAGAAAACCTACGCCAAGTCGATTGTTCAAGCAATCGGCTTGTTCTCTCTAAGGACTCGATTATATTGATTAATCAGTTCGTCGAGCACAATCGATTGTCTGAGGACTTTGGGATGATTAAAATCACGATACCGCTGCTTTATCTTGTGAAGCTTGTGCCGCTCTCGCTCGATATCAAACTTTATGCCTTCCTTCGTTTCCATGACTTTATGTCCTCCCCTCATGTAATATTTTATACTTTAATGTAAAATTATAGGATGTATGATATTAGACATCAAAGACTTAACATGAGGGGCTGTTTTCGATATTCATGCCTCTAGAAAAACATCCGCGAAAAACCCCGCAATGCGTGAATTCACACGCATAGCGGGGTTTGGGATCACTCCATTATTTTGCAAACTTCTCTTGATATACCTTCGTCATCTCTTCCGTAATTTCCGCCATTTTCGGATCATTTTTTATCGTCTCAATCAATTTATCGTACGACTCAACCGGTTCTTTCCCGGTGATGACCATGACACGCATATCCTCCACTTTCTTGGAGATTTCTGGATAGTATTTGTTATAGGCTTCCGAATACAACTCTCCCGAAGGATTCGGAACCTGCACCGTCTTGCGCTCCGTGACGATGTCTACGTTCCGTGTGTATACTTCATCCGGCATCCCTACCGCGTTGATGGCCATGTCGTCACTTACAAGGTGAATGAAATTGTTCAGGTTGCCGTCACCTGTCTTATCCTTGACGGCCTGCGGCGTTGCAACCTTCTTTCCGTTCTCGACCGTGTAATGGACGCCTTCAATCCCGTAGGTCAGCATCTCATTTCCTTCCGGGCTGTAGCCATAGTCGAAGAGCTCCAGAATTTTTTTCACTTTTGCCTCCGGCACTTTCTTCGGAATCAGGTACACTCCATAGTACGGAGATCCTGAAGGCGTATACTTCACTCCGTTTGGATTCTCCAAGTAGGCAAGCGGCATCAAATCAGCCTTGGGATCCACATTTTTCACCGCTTCGCCAGTTACCCACGCATGGTTCATGGACATGCCGCCTACCCCTGCCTTGGCACTTCGCATCGTATCCATCACCTGCGAGAACTTCATGATCGCAAAATCTTTGGGGAACAATCCTTCTTCATAGGCCTTTTTGATCCACAACATGGCCTCCTTGGACTCGTCCGACGTAAGGATAGGAGACAGCGTATTATCGGCCTCCAGCTTCCATGCCCCTTGTGTTTCATTAAAGAGATTATAAATGTAAGCAAGTGCGCCGGGATTCGCCGCATATGGAATTTCATCAGCCTGTCCGTTACCATTCGGGTCCTGCTCTTTGAAAGCTTTTAACACATTATGAAACTCATCCAGTGTCTTGGGCGTTTCCAGCTGAAGGGCATCCAGCCAGTCCTTGCGGATCATCGGGAACACACCGCCGCCATAGCTTGGATAGTATCGCGGAATGACAATGTTCTTGCCGTCCACCTTGGTGATCTCCCACATGTCCTTCAACTCTTCGCGATTTAAATTCGGGTAGTCTTTGAGAAAAGGCGTCAAATCCCAGAACACCCCCTGCTTCAGCATCTTCTGAAGCTGAGGGTTCTGCATCGTTTCCACAAAAGTAACCTCTGGAAGATCACCGGATGCGAGCATGACATTGATCTTCTCTTCAGCCGTGGATGGGGACAGCCACGTAATGTTCAGTTTGGTATTGGTGTGTTTCTCCAGCTCCTTCCAAAGCGGATTGGTGTTGTCAATAAATTCGGTGGCATAGTTCAAGGTCTGGATCGTAATGCTGGTAGGTTCACTGCTGTCTGTTCCTCCCCCGTTATCGCTCGAGGCGCTACCAGCCCCGCTGCCGCAAGCACTAAGCAAGAGCGAACTTGCCAAGAGCAGCAGCCCTGTCATTTTTAAAAACGGCTTACCTGACTTTGGTTCCATGTTGTTCATCATTAGACCTTCTCCCTTATTTAGAATTATTCGACCTGATTGATCATGGTGGCAAAAACAGACCGTATATCGACTCATTCCTTGACGGAGCCCACCATCGCCCCTTTGGCGAAGTGTTTCTGCAGGAATGGATACACTAACATGATTGGAACGGTTGCAATAACAACCGCTGCCATCTTCAACGTTTCCGTTGGAACGGGGCGGTTCACTTGGAAGGCGAATCCTCCGCCACTGCCCGAACCCATTGTGGTTGGATCTACAAGCATATTCTGCAGCAGCACCTGCAGCGGCCACATTTTCTGGTCATTAATAAACATCAGTGCGTTGAAGTAGGTGTTCCAATAACCGACCGCAAAGAACAACCCGAAGGCTACCAGCGCAGGCAGCGACAACGGCAGGATAATCCGCCAAAATACCCCGATATCATTGGAGCCGTCGATCATCGCGGCTTCCTCCAGACTTTCCGGGATGCTGTCGAAGAATCCCTTCATGAGCAGCACGTACCACGCACTGGTCAAGCTGGGCAGGATAAGCGACCAAATGCTGTCAATGAGTCCCACGTTACGGACGACCAGGTACAGCGGAACCAGCCCTGGCGTAAAGAGAAAGGTGATTAACACCATAACCATCATGGCCTTGCGAAACCGAAGGCGTTTACGGGACACCGCGTAAGCCAGGCCCCCGGTCACGAGCAGGCTGAGCAGCGTGCCCACCGTAGCCAGAAACACGCTAACGGAGATCGAAGTGACAAACAAGCCGTTGGACAGCAGATGCTTATAAGCATCCAGCGTCCAAACGCGCGGCCACAGAATCAGGCTTCGTTGATAATACTCCACGGGATCGGTAAACGACAAAATAACGGTATAGTAAATGGGAAATATCGTTGCCAAACCGATGATCAGCAGTAGACTGTTATTTACAAGACCAAACAGCCTTGTTTTCCATCCTTTCTCATGCATGCTTTTCTCCTCCTTGTCTTCGCCGATCTGTTGTTAGTACAAGCTTTCTTGACCGTATCGCCTTGCCAATCGGTTGGCCGTAACCACCATAATGACACCGACAATCGATTTGAATAATCCGATAGCTGTACTGTAACTGAACTCACCCTGACGAATCCCGACCCGGTACACATAAGTATCGAACACTTCGGCTACATTGGTGACAGGTGCATTCATCATCAGATAGATCTGTTCGAATCCCGTATCGAGGATCGTGCCCAGGCGCAGAATCAACAGAATCAGGATCACGTTACGCATCGCGGGCAGGGTAATGTGCCACATCCGTCTCATCCGTCCCGCACCGTCCATGACCGACGCTTCATATAATTGCGGATCCACTCCGGCAATGGCGGCGAGGAAGATGATCGTTCCCCATCCAATCTCCTTCCAGATGGACTGCGCCGTCAGCATGCCCCAGAAGTAGTTCGGGTTGGAGAGAATATCAACCGTCTGCCAGTCCATGGAGATTAACCACTTATTGAACAGGCCCTCCGATTGCGAGAACATCAGGTAGGTCAGGCCATAGATCAATACCCACGACAAAAAGTGGGGGATATACACCAGAGATTGAATGGTCCTCTTATAGATGGAGCTTCGTACTTCGTTCAGCATCAAGGATAGAATGATCGGTGCCGGAAAAAAGAAAATCAGGCTCAGGAAGCTGATCGCTAACGTATTTCGCAGCAGCATCCAGAAGTCATGATTGGAGAAAAACCGGGTGAAATGCTCAAACCCTACCCAAGGGCTTCCGAACACCCCAAAGTAGGGAGAATACTCTTGGAAGGCTATGACGAGATTCGTAATCGGAATATATTTGAAAATGATAAAAAAGATAAGGCCCGGCAAAGCCAGCACATACAAATACTTGTCACGCGCAACATCCGACCATATTCGTCCCCATTTTGTTTTGGATTTCAATGGAATGGGCGGCCTCCTGTTTCCTTTTGCCGACCGAACGGTTTCTTGTGCTTTCATCGTTACTCCCTCACTTTCAGCCTTGTCGTGTCGTCCAACATACCGTTCTCGGAACGTAACCTTAATGTAAACGGTTGCAAAATTACCTGCAATTCTACTTTTTTTCCGTCAGGACCTTGAATCCGGCTCCGGTCGATACAGTGCACGGCGAGTGCTGATTCTGCAAGGCATGTCTTATGTTCCATTTCCTTGGATTGCACTTTTTTTCCTGGGTGAATAAACAGCTTCTCACCAACACCAATAGGAAAATATGATCTTTTCAACCAATCCGCTCATTCGCTATGATAGTATTTAATCATTTCCGGCTTTCTACGATTTAGCCTTGAATTGTCTATGCCAACAGGGGGTTAAAGTAATGAGGCAGCAGAATCCTGAATCCGGTTTCAAAGGTATTATGTATTGGAGAAGCATCGCGCTTGCCGTGCTGTTGACATGCCTCCCCATCTCAGCCATAACCGCCGTTTACCTGTATGTGGGGAACCAGCATATGATCAACCAGTATCAGCAGCGCAACGAGGAAGCTCTGGTTGACGCCGCGAGACAAGTGGACGAGCAATTCACCCAGTTGGTCCATTATGCGCTCAATATGGTCGTGAAGCCGCATTTTAAGCCCTCCTTGTCCGACATGGACTTTGTATCGAATATCGAGGAGACAAACGAGCTGTTTAATACACTGAACCTTGTGGAAAACGCCGATCCCCTGGTGGATCAGGTCTATCTCTACATCAAAAAACAAAATAAAATCATGGAGCCCGACCTCGGGCTTCGAACGCTGGATCAGGCTCAGGATGCGTTAAACTTTAACAAACTCATGGAAGGGGATTCGGATATGTTCTGGGTCCATGACCTGGAGCGGCCTTTCAATAAGGAGAGGTCCTCACACGCACTCGTCATGAGACTTCCGTTCAACGGTCATACACCCTACGGCGCGATTGTCATCTACATCGATCCGTCGAAGCTGCATGTGATCCGCAATAGCGAGAATCTCTCGTTCCTGCTGGATGACCAGGGCCATATCATCGGGGAATCCGGAATGAGCCGCAATATGCCAAAGGCGATGAGCGCGATTCTTGAACAGCTGAAGCTGCCTCAGAATGCCCAACACACAAATCATTTGCGGATGAAGGTTCCAGTCGATCAGGATGTACTGCTGGTGAATACCGTTCAATTTGAGAAAATGCAGCAGAATTGGACCTATGTGTCCGGAACGCCGCAATCCAACATCATCGCTCCCACGAAGCCTTATACCCATATCATTCTGATCTGTTTTGCCTTTGCGCTTGCGGCTTCCCTGGGCGCAAGCTGGTTCGCCTCCAAGAGCATGTACCGTCCGATCCGCAAGATGCTGAATATCGTTGGCGGCGATCAGACCAAGCAGAACTCGCGATACAATGAACTGGATTATATTGAACATGAGTGGAAACAGTACCGATTCTCGCATGATACACTGCAAAATCAATGGAAGCGATCCTTGCCCTCGATCAGAGAGGCTTATATCAATCAATTTCTGAGCGGACAAGCCTCTCACCTGACGGAGCCCGAGTATGTGGTCAAGCTGCAAGAGATGGAGCTTGATATTACCCATAAACATTTCTCCGCGATGGTGCTGCAGCAGCATACTCACGGGGAGGACCGCGCGCCTCTAACGGAAAACGATCAGCATCTACTTACCTATGCCGCATTGAACGTCATCCAGGAGCTGGCCGAGGACATAAGCGCGTATATGCATCCCATCAATTTCTTCGACGGCTCCTTCGGTGTCATCTTGATCGTTCCAGACTCCCACACAGCCGACGAGCAGATGCACAGGATGAAGCTGCTGTGCGATCAGATCATACGGGCACTGCGCGATACACTCCGCATGTCGGCAACCATCGTATTAGGGGGACCAAGCTCAACCTGGACCGATGTTCCTCATATTCTCGAGCAGGCCAAAAGGGCGCTGCATTACCGCTCCTTCGATGCAGGCAGCCAGTTGCTGGAAGCAGACACGGTGCTTTCCCAGAAAAATGACTGGATCGACTATCCGCTGGAATTGGAGCAGGATTTCATTCATGCCTTGAATCTCGGACTTCAGAGGGATGCGCTTCGATCCCTAAGCCGCTTCGTAACGTCGCTTCAGGCCGGAGGAGGCTCGGAGTGGCATGTCCATCATGGGCTCATGCGTTTAATCACAAGCGTTCACCGGTCTATGCTGCAGGCCGGTTTAAATCCGTATCAGGTGTATAATTTCTCCAATCTGCAGGAACAGATGTCCCTGCTTCGGGACCCGAAGGCCTGTGTGGACTGGTTCCAACGCGAAATCATCGGGCCCTACCTCGAGCAGCTGACCAAGAACTTCAGCAGCTCCATGAAATCGCTAGTCGAAAACGTGCTGGAGCAAATCGAGCAGAACGGGATGCAGGACCTCTCCCTGGATGTCATGGCGATGGAGGCCGGCGTCAGCGCATCCCAATTGAGCAAAGCATTCAAGCAGATGACGGGCACCAATTATATCGACTATCTGACAACGTTCCGAATGAACCGCTGCAAAGAGCTGCTGCTGACCACGGATCTTCGCATTCATGAGATTGCGGAAGCCGCGGGGTATCAGCCCCCTTATTTCAATCGGATGTTCAAAAAACTCGAAGGAATCACGCCCGGCCAATACCGTCAGCAGGGAATTGGCAAATGATATGGCACAGGCATTATGAAGAACCGCTCTCCATATAGGGAAACATTGAAAAAGCCGCTTTAGGGTTGCGGGAAGCAACCCTAAAGCGGCTCTGTTCATTATATTAACGCTTCATAAAACCCTTCCTGTTCAGAAAGTCCTTCATGTGCAGTCTTACCGGCTCCGCCAAGCGTTTGGCCATAAGTTCAGACCACGGCGTGCTGTTCTTGCCTGCTGTCCGCTTGGATAGATAATCCGCGGAAACCTGATCATAACTTCTTACTTCCTCAATGGCTCCCGGATTGTAGCTGTCCCGGTGCAGGACCGCTTCTACCGGAAGGCGTGGACGAAGCCCCGGATCCTGGTCCGGGTAGCCGAGGCACATGCCAAATACCGGATAGACCAGGTCCGGCAGCTCCAATGCCTCGGAGAAATCAGCTATCGAGTTGCGGACCCCTCCGATGTACACAATGCCAAGACCCAGCGATTCCGCAGCAATCGCGGCATTCTGCGCAGCCAAAGCGGCATCCACGGTGGCCACAATGAAATTCTCGGTGGAATCTTCATACGTCTCCTTGTCACCCGAATGCGCCTCTGTACTTTTTTTCAAACGATAAAGATCTGCGCACCACACAAGGAATACGGGGCACTCTATAATATAGGCCTGATTACCGGCCAAGCCGGCCAGCCGCCGCTTCTTCTCCTGATCGGTAACCGCAATGATGCTGTAGGCTTGAACATTACTGGATGTGGATGCCATCTGGCCTGCTGCCACAACGGCCCTTAGCTGCTCCTCCGACACCGGCTTGTCCAAGTATTTGCGAATCGATCGATGATTCATCAGCAGTGACAATGTATCATTCATCGGGTACTCACTCCTTCATGTTCTATAAGAATGGTTCCATCTATTATGAAACTTCAAATCTGGCTGCGCAAGCTCACACAGCCTGTGACTTTACAGCAAAAAAACCGGAATACCAGTATCCGGCATCCGGTTTCATATTCAGCCAAGGCTCTCAGCTTTGGAATTTAATGGGCTCCATCAGGATACGATATCATACCCTTGCTCTTCAATCGCTTCTTTCAGTGCTTCAAGGCTAATCTTGCTCTCGTCATATTCGACAGCCACTGTATTGGATGCAAGATCGACCTTGCCTGACGCTCCCGCACTCTTCAGCGCGCCTTCAACCGAGTTCACGCAATGATTGCAAGACATGCCTTCCACTGTCAATGTCACCTGTTTCATGATGTTGTCCTCCTATTTACATGATATTCGTTACACTTTAACTGTACTATACCCCCCATAGGTATGTAAAGTTCATAAATTTGCTTCTTTCTGCAATAGAAACACGAAAAAAGTAGGAAGATTTATCCTTTTAATCTGTTATAATGTATATAAACTCTTAGATTCAAACATAAAGGGACAAGCTTTTTAAATGATTCTCCGAAATTTTTCCATAAAATTTGAATCTGGTTGCAGGAATTACCACTTCGCTGTCGAACTATCTTATTACAGAGATACTGAACTATGAAAGTAGGAATTCTATCATGGTATTTGACGGCATTATACTAGGGTTAATTGTCGGACTGATACGAGGCGGACTCCGCCACGGACTGCTGCAATTCAGCAAGATACGTCTGAAGGGCGGCTTAATCTTCCCAATTCTCCTGATCGTACAGCTGCTCATATTCCGTTTTCAAGAGAATTCTGATTGGCTGGCAGCCGCAAGTGGATATATTTTTATGCTCATCTATGTTGCCGGCATGATCTTCCTCTGGATGAACCGGGATCAGAAAGGTTTCGGCAGTATATTAGCCGGTGTCTTCCTCAACTTTCTCGTCATGGCGGTCAATGGTGGCAGAATGCCCGTATCCATGAGTGCCGCTTCTGTTCTTGATCCAATATACGTGGACATGCTCATGGATGCGACAGCTACAACCAAACATTATTTAATGGATGCTTCCACTCGCCTGTCTCTTCTTGGTGATATCATACCGTTATCCCCACCCTATCCAAGAACGCAGGTAATCAGTATCGGCGATATTATTATGAACATTGGTATTTTTCTCTACATCGTGCATCTCATGACTTCCGGCAAGAATACCACCGTTCAAAATATAATTCGAAAATCCGATACTACTGAACAAGTTGAACCACAAAATTAATAATACATCATACCATCTGGAAAGGAGGGAGAACTATGAAGAAAACTGATAAAATCAAGTATAACCGCATCGTTTTGAATGCAATCATCGTTGCTTCCGTTGTTGTCGCTCTGACTTCCGGTTATAGATTGGGATAATAAGACTTATTTCAAAAAAACAGGCTGAGAACTCCAGCCTGTTTTTTTATATCTTTTTCGTTGTTTTGCGACGCATTATATCTTAAAATGTGGAGAATACACCATGCTTTTTTTGAGGAGAAACCGTTATGTCCATATTTAAGCGTCCTAAGATTTCTCGAGAACTTCCAGGACAGCTGTATTTTGTGTTTATTTCACTTATGGGCTGTTTAACCTTTCTACTAGTACATCGAGGAGAATTTTTATATTACTCCCCTTCACAGTGGGTATGGGTTTATGCAATGTTAGGTGCCGCCCTAATATTAAATTACTTCACCTTTCAGCTACCGCCTGAGGGTAATTTGCAATCCATGGATTCGTCTGTTTATTTGGCTTGCATTTTCATATACGGAGCACCATTCGCTCTTTCTGTCATTCTGTTTAACACTCTGGCAATAGCACTATATGACAGAAAAATCCCATTCTGGAAGCATTTCGTAAACTTCTCTATATATACACTTATGATCGTCGGATCCTCCCTTGTGTTCAACGCCGCAGGAGGTCAGACAGGACCTATTCTAAACAATCATTTTGGAGCTTACCTCGGCGCCTTGCTCGTATATTTTATAATTAACGTGTTTCTCCTTGGTTTCTACTATTATTTGCTATATCGGGGATCTTTATATGACATCCTTAAATCCTTCATAAAAGACACCCTGCTTGTCTATTTAAGCACGCTCATCCTGTCCATGGTTCTTTCCGTTCTTATCGTTCATAATGGCGTGTTCGGCTTAACTTTGTTCATAGGTTTGAGTATTATGCTCTCCTATTCCTTCAAACAATTATTCTCCATGTACAATGAAGTTCAAGAAAAAGCAATCAAAGACCAGCGAACAGGATTATATAATCACAGCTATTTCGAAAATTTGCTTGAAGACGAAATCAAGAAAGCCAAGGCAAATGATACACCACTGTCTTTGGCCATGATTGATATTGACGATTTCAAGAAGTACAACGATCAGTTCGGGCATTTGAAGGGAGACATGCTCCTTGGTTTCCTTGGCAATTACCTAAAGGTGGAATCCGAAGTGGCAGAGGTAGTGGCCTCTCGCTTCGGCGGTGAAGAATTCACCATCCTCATGCCAGGCTATGATGAGAACAAAGCCCGTTCCTTCATTAACAGACTCCGCAAAAAGCTGAACGATACCTATTTCGAAGGGGTCGAAATTTTCCCGTCCGGTTGTCTCTCCTACTCTGCCGGCATTGCCACGTACCGGATTGACATCCATGACAAGTCACAGCTTGTCGAGCTTGCCGATCAGGCACTGTACTACGCCAAGAAGCAGGGTAAAAACAACGTGCATGTATACGGCAGCGGTGCCAATAAAGAATCCGAGATTGACTTCGCGGATGACGTCCGCGATATCGAGCAGCAGCTTAAACTCTTTTTGTATAAAGACGTGGATACGTTCAAGCACTCCAAGCGCGTCTTCCGCTACGCCATGGATATGAGTGAAGTGCTCGGACTCGATAGTGTGGAGCGGCGCAATTTCGTACTCGGCGCACTCATTCACGATATTGGCAAGCTTGAAATCCCTTGGGGTATTTTAAACAAACGGGACAAGCTCACTGCCGGGGAATGGGAAACCGTAAAACGACATGTCAGCTGGGGTAAACGGATTGCGGAAACCAACGAGAAGTTCAAGGAACTGGTTCCTTATATTGAATTGCATCATGAACGTTACGACGGCGGCGGATATCCGCACGGGTTCAAGGGCATTCAAATCCCCAAGCTGTGCCGCATGCTGACTATTATTGATTCTTTTGATGCGATGACAACGGAACGCCCATACCAGAAAACCAAAACCTTCGAAGAAGGGATTGAGGAACTGCACCGATGCTCCGGCACACAATTTGATCCGGAACTTGTTGAACTGTTTGTTCATTATCTCAGGCTTAAAGCCGAAACACAGCAGCAGCCCGCAGCTGGTTTGGAGACATCATGAAGTGGATACTTTGAGTGATCTCCTGTGATCTCCTGAGTGGACCATCCCCCTCCCTCCGTCATTTCGATGTTTGATGCTTCCTCAAATAAGGTATAAAGGTAGTATCACAATGATAGTGAGGTGAGATCAGTGGCTGATAAAAAGAAGGATCTACCGCTTGATAACGGTCCCGGCAACATGGATCACCCTGAACAATATCCAACGGAAAAAGAAAGCCTGTTCGATAAATTTGAGAGCGAGCAGCATGTGGACCCGATTCCGATGGAAGATGCCAGGCTGGAGCGCCAGGAAGAGAAGCAGCGGGACGGCACATCGAAGAAACGATCTTCCAGCGCCGATAAATATCACAGCGGCTTCTAGAATGGGACAGATCCTGGTTAAATCGAACGTCATTTGAACTTATGGCTCCGTTTTTTGCGGAGCCTTTTTATTTCCTTGAATTTTCTTTAATATATAAGGGTATGTATGTGATTAACCTTCAGATAATATAAAGAGTGGAGTGGAGCCTTTGTTTTCCATATGGACATTAAACCGTGTGCAGCGAAGGTTGCTGCTGATACTGATTGCAGCGGTTCTGGTGATGTCCTGTCTGCTGGTGCTGACTGGCCGACATGAACCCTCACCGAGCATTAGCAGTGTAATCGAAGAACGATATATCCAAAGTGCGGCCATGATCAGCCACCCCGGTGGAGACCTTGAAGACCATTCCTCCAGCGTCATGCCCGGTGTGCCGCTTATGATTGCCGGACTTGCTGCTCTATTCGGCAGCATGGATGCTGCTCTGGTCGCGTACCAGCTGCTCCAATGCATCTTTCATGCCTTTTCCGTTTACTTGGTATTTGTGCTGTCCCGCTACATGTTCAATACGCGAATCGCCTTTCTGTCGTGCTTCATCTATGCTCTGTTCTGGCCGGCTTACGGCGCAGTGCGTCTGATCCTGCCGGATATTACGATGCAAACCTTAATGCTGCTTCTGGCCTGCGCTGTAATTGGAGCGCTTGAATTGAGGCAGGCTGGCTGGTATGCCGCTGCCGGTGCACTTACCGCTCTTATGGCTTGTTACAATCTGCAGGCACTGCTGTACCCGGTATTGTTCATTCCCTTCTGGATCAAGTACCGTAGCCCGGTCAAAATCGTAACCGGAGGCATTATTCTGATTAGTGCCGGTTACTTGCTCATCCTGTCTCCATGGTGGCTGAACATCCCGCTTTTTAATCGGTTGAGGTATATGTCCGGGCCGTGGAACCTCGCCTCACTGTGGCTGGAATCCCGATACATTGAAGGCAACCCCTTGGTTCACCTCTTCCGAAGCATATTTGCCGGCCGCACCTCCAAGTATGCGGCTGCCATAGGTAATGAGGAAGCAAGAAGAGTCGTACAATCCGCATTGGATGCCGTACGCCTCGTTATGCTGTTCGCCGGGGTTGCCGGCGTGATCTGGTCTGTGTGGAAATACCGCCTGAAACGGCAGCTGCCGGTGCTGCTGACACTGCTGTATTTCATTGCCGCCGAATGGTTCGTTCCAAGCCTGGACGGAACCGGCTTTCCTTATTCAGTCTTTCTGCTTCTATACGCTGCATTTCTGGCAGACAAAGCGATCATATACGCGCATAGATCCCGCCTGCTCCGCAAATAGGCATCAATACGAAGCCGATCCTATCACAGCGGCCACCTACGCCTGAAAGCACTTTTGATTTCGTGCCTTCAGGTGTTTTTCCATAGTTTTGCATAACCTTTCCGGTTGATGAAACGTCTATATTAGTATTAAAGCTGCTATTTATTCATGCCAGGAGGATTGACAGCATGAAATTAAACCGTAAATTCATCACCATTCTCAGTGTCGCCGTAGCAAGCGTTCTGACGATAAGCACCATCCTGTGCTTTACCGATGCTTCCGATCGCTCCGGCCAGAAACATCGCATGCGCGAAGACCTGAATGGACAGACGTTGATTCAAGTCGACTCCACCTACATCACGCGTACAGATTTATCCGCCTATAAGAATAACCTCACACAGAGCGACACGCCGCTGCCTGATGACTCCACACTCCTCAAAGAGATGGCAACAAAGGAATTGATGCTGCAGCTGGCTGACGACGAGGGCGTTGCAGCAAGCCTTCAGGATGGAGTTAAAAGAGCAAGGCAGCTTCGAAAGACGCTTGAGAGCCAGCCGCGGCAGGTGCAAGAGCAGCACTTGCGCATGCTGGATACGATGGGCATCAGCGAAGATCAATACTGGGAAGACTACTCCCCGCCTGAATATCGGGATATGTTATCAATCGAACGATTAGTGAATAAACTGACGACGGAGATGAAGACAAACCAGCCTGACACCATTACCAGTAAGGAGCAGCTGAAGGCTGATCTGTTGACAATGGCTTTGGATGAACAGAGAATCGTCGTCTTTGATCCAGACATTCAATTGAGATAATACTGGATTGGTATATAATGGTGTAAAAGTCCATAAACCACCGTGGGAGGATATTATGAAAAAACGTTTCTCTTCTGTTCCTGCTTTTGCACTCGGCGCGATTGTCGGTGTGACGCTGACAGCGGGTACCGCCGTTGGCGCTGCTGTATATCTGAAAGCCGTCCCATCCCCTGCTAAAATTGTCGTGAACAGCTCGGAGGTCAAGCTGTCCGAACCTCCCGTTGTCATTCAGAACAAGCTGTATGTCCCTGTGCGGGACTTCTCGGAAGCGCTTGGGTATCAGGTCGGCTCTGTCGGTACCGAGGGGGTACAAATTATTCCAAAATCCTCGAACGGAGAGGCCATCCCGGTCGGCCCAACTGCACCTTCCGAGTCTGAAGGAGCACCTGCCCAAGAACGCCATTTGGTGAAAAATCTCGGGAAGCTGATCCAGGTCAACGGCGAATTAAATATGCAAAAGATTTATATTGTTATTGCTGCCGGGGAAGCCAGACTGTATTCCCAGGATGAAACAACCGGCAACGGGCTGCTTCACTATTTGATCGTAGACGGCGATACCTCCCTATACGACCCGTTTGTTCAGATGGATGGGAAAGCCGGAGAGCTTGATTATAACCTGCGAAATTTCGACGGTCAGACACCGCTTCACCTGGCCGTCATCAACAAAAATGACTTTTACATCGACAAGCTGCTGAACCAGCACCATGTGGATGCCTCAATCCAAGATGCGTCCGGTAAAACGGCGCTGGACTATGCCGAAAAGGACAGCAAGCAGTACAAAGCGCTGACAGCTTACCAAGACAAGAACAGGAAGTGATACAAGGCGCTAACTGCTTGCCTAATGATACATGGATGCTGAATCTCGCTTGCTTGAGCCCACTGCTTCTGGTGCTCAGGCACACTCCCTTGTCGTACCTATAGTTTGATACAAAGAGCCCGCTCAACTTGGCGGGCTTTTGCTTTTGCTTTTGCTTTTGCTTTTGCTTTTGCTTTTGCTCTTTTGCTTTTACTTTTGCTCTTTTGCTTTTACTTTTGCCTTTGCGCTTTTCGAGCTTGGGCCTGCCTCCATTTTTATATCCCTTGTAACTTTTTGCTCCGGTTATACGTGTTTCATATAGAGAGGAGGACATGAAACTGAACAGTCTGGAGTCGATTTATCAACATTATGTGAAAGACGTTTACCGTTACTTGTACTCCCTCTCTTATGACCACCATACGGCAGAGGACCTGGTTCAGGAAACCTTCTACCGGGCTTATCTGTATCTGGAGGATTGGAAGGAAGAACGAATCAAGCCATGGCTATTTCGGGTTGCCCATAATGCTTATGTGGATTATCAACGCAAAGCCAGCCGCAGTACCGTGAAGGAAGCTGTTTTTTTCGAACAGGTGGTTGACCGTGATACGCCGGAGAACACCCTCCTACAGCAAGAAGTCCGGCATGAAATCGGCCAGATGCTGACGGCTATTCCGGAGAATCAGCGCCAGGCGATTATCTTGGTGGATTTTCATCAATTCACCTACCAGGAGGCGGCGGATATTATGGGCATCACCTTATCCCATATCAAGATTTTGCTATTTCGGGCCAGACAGCGGCTGCGAGACATGAAACGAAAGGAAGAGACGTTATGAGCGAAGAATTCAAGCAGCGACTGAAGGATTACGCAGACGGCCGTTTGAGTGACGAGGAAAAATTCGAAGTCGAGCGGGAAATGGAAAAGCTGGAAGAATACCAGGCTTTCCTGGATGAATGGATGGATAATACAGGCTCTAATAATGCTATGCCCAAGCGCCCCGACGATCAAAGCGCCCTCTCCCCCAAAAAAGAAAAGCGGATCGTCCGCCGAGGCAAATGGAGAGCACGGGTCTCCAACACGCTGACGGTATTATCCTTGCTTCTGATTGTTACGGTCATTAGTTCCATTGTAACGGCGCTATTTTATAGTGCTGGCGACCCGGACCGAACCGATAAATACCGGGATGCCATTGCTTCCGCCATCTCGATCTCCAAACCTAACATAGATGTTTCGCTAAGCAGTCAGGGCAAAACCTTCTTCAGTCAGGAAATGTCCGGGGACATGCTCAAACAAGTGGGGAGTGAACGGGTTGCAGTGGGTCAATACACCGTCAACTTCCTGTTTGGACTGCCGTCGGTCGAAATGGATTGGAGAGATGGCAGCTCGGGTTCGTCACAGATTTTCTATCGTCCAAAAGATAGCTCAGAGACTTCTTCTGCAGGCGAAGAGGAAGCTGAACGAGAAAAGCTTGAGGAACCAAAGAGCGGTGACTCTTCCACCAAGAGCGGTGACTGGTCCCGGCTTGAAAAACTGCCGGAGGGTACTGTAGCCGAGGCCTATGTTTCATTTAACCGTTTCTTCACAACCGACGAGCTGCTGAAGCAATTTGAGAACCGGAATATGGAGTCCGTCTGGTTTGCGGTTGACAACGGACCGGATACCCGATTCGGTGGGGAAGACGAAGTAATCTCGAATCCCATCGGCTTCCCGGCTTACCCTGTCTGGCATCATGACGACTTGACCGTGACCTCCTATAAGGAAGAAAAAAGAGGCTGGTTCGGCAAAGTCGTGTCCAGTGGCGGACACTACCCTTCAGTAGAAACCTACGGGGACGGGGAGCTTCGGAATGAGCATTTCAAGAAATCGCTGCGGCTTCTGCAGGAGTACGAACTGATTGCCGAGCGGGTTGCTCCGTTCGTAGACGTAGACGCTTCCTTAGCTTATGTGGAGCAAAACGGCGTTCACCTCTATGGCGCTGTCATAACCGGCCCCGTCAAGGAACTGCTCACCCTCCGGGAGGTCTCCTGGGTGCGTGACCTGCGGGTCGGGGAAGTACAGCTGTGGAATTGGAGCGATGCACAGTGAATGATGACTATCCTGTTACAGGAATTAGGATGAAATGACAGATCATATATCATCGTTACCTCATCCCGGGTCTCCCGCTTCTGAGAGGAATCCGGGATTTTTTTTATTATTCATATAAATAATTCAGATCATAAAGGGATCTTTGCCCTTATCGCTGCTCTCAGCGACAATGCCTCCATTCGCTGCTGCTTCTCCCGCTCCTCCCGCACTTTACGATCCCTCTCCATAGCTTCAGTTATGTAATCGCGCGGTTAAGCTTGCCGTTTATGTTCAGCAGAATGCCGATGATAATGAGCTGTAATAATACAATAACAACCAGCATGGGGCCCCTCCTTTAGATTTCGCATGTTAAAATTTCTCCATCAATATAACACTTTCCGATCTATAAAGTTAGTCCTATTCACAGTATCAAACTCCCTTTCAATGGCTGCCAGCCCATGTCTCATCCATATCCTGCGCTTTGCCAGACTTGCGAGAATCCGGTAAACTGGTTAAGACTATAACCGAAATACGAAATGACTGGTGAATTTCATGACATCCATACCCTTTTATAAACGCCCGTACGGCGGTGAGCGTCAGGATATTCCGTTTGCCAAGCTGGCTTCCTTCGAGAACAGCCAGGACCTGATCAGCGATGACGCGCCGGATGCGGCTTTTTTTCGCGGCTTGGAATCGCAGGGGCTGCTGCTGAACCGAGCCCAGATCCAGGCCGTACGACATACGCAAGGACCGCTGCTCACGCTTGCCGGAGCCGGCTCCGGCAAGACTTCCGTGCTGGTCAGCCGGACAGGCTACCTCATCGCTGCCCAGAGGGTCGATCCTGCTTCCATCCTGCTGGTCACCTTCTCATCCAAGGCAGCAGCCGAGATGAAGGAGCGTATTATGGCGCTTCCCGGCCTGAGAGCTAATGAAACCGCCAAGGTAACGGCAAGAACTTTTCACTCCTTCTTCCTGTACCTGCTGCGAACGCGAGGTTACAAACAAGAAATTCTCAGCAACTCCAGGCATCAGCAATTCATTATGAAGCGAATCCTGCGGGAAATGGGATTACAGGACAGCTACGAGGCGGAAACCCTGCTATCGCTGTGGTCCGCTTACAGGATGAGTTTGACCGGTCTTGACGACTTGTCCGTGAAAACCCCTGCCGAAGTGGAGCAAAGACAAATCTTCGCCCGATATGAAGCATGGAAGGAAGATCATGGCCAGATGGATTTTGACGATATTCTGGTCTTGTCCTACCGTCTGCTGTCTAATGACCCCGGACTTCTTGCCTCCCTTCAGCGGCGGTATCGTTATGTCATGGTCGACGAGTTTCAGGATACAGGACTGCTGCCTTATGAGCTGCTGAAGAAAATCGTCGCTCCCCACCGCAACCTGATGGTGGTCGGTGACGATGACCAGACCATATACGGCTTCAACGGCGCGCGCAACGAATTCATTCTGGAATTCGACCAGACGTTCCCCGGGGCCAAGGTGGTGACGCTGGATATTAATTATCGCTCCCTCTCCTCGATTGTCGGGCTCGGGAATGAAATGATTCGCGTCAATGAACGCCGCCGGCCCAAGCAGCTTCGGTCCACCCGCAAGAGCAGCGGCGTGCCGCTGTATCTTCGTCCCGGCGATCCCGACCAAGAAGCGGAGCTGCTCCTGACCCATATCACCGCGCAGGTTCAGGAGCATGGGAAGCCATATCGTGATCATGCGATTCTGTACCGGACCGCGAATAACAGCCGAGCGATCTTCGAGCAGCTCGTGATGCGGGAGATTCCGTTCATTCATTACGAGAACGGAGATCTGTTCTATGAGCAGTGGATTGTCAAACCGCTCATGGACCATCTGCGGCTGTCGCTGGACCGCCGCAATTTCACGGCGATGGAGGGTATGCTCCACACCCTTTACATCAACCGGGACAAGGGCATGGCCTTCATCCGGCAGCAGGATGCTCCGCGTCCCAAGAAAGGTCCTCTTTCCCACCTGCTCACGTTTCCCGGTCTTAAGGATTTTCAGATCGAGAATATAAGGACGCGCTCCAAGCTCATCAAGGGACTTAAGGCGATGGAGCCCCTTCAAGCCGTGCAGGAAATGAGGCGGCAATTCTACGACAAATTTCTGGAGGCGGACGAGCGTCAGGAGATGACCCTCCATAAGGAATTTATACAGGAGGGACTCGATGAACTGGAGGCTTCGGCAAAGCGCTTCAGCGAAATCAGCGAATTCGTCGAGTTTGTCGACCGGCTGATCATCGTTCATAAGGAAATGGCGGCTATGAAACGGGACGAGCACGCAGATGCGGTCCGGTTAATGACCATCCATAAATCCAAGGGGCTGGAGTTTCCCTCGGTCTGTCTCATCGGGGCAAGCGAAGGCATCCTCCCGCATACGTCGGCTCTGGATGCTGAGCGCAGGGACGATCAGCGCCCTCTATCGGGCAAAGAGGATAAGGCGCTTGACGCGCTGGAAGAAGAGCGGAGATTGGCTTATGTAGCCATCACAAGAGCACGGGATGAATTGATTATCAGTTCACCCGGCTTTTATCGGGGACGGAAAGCGGAGGTTTCCCGCTTCTTCCGGGATGTGTTCCTCACAGATGAACAGAGCAAGCAAGGAAATAGCATACCTGGCAAGGTCGGTGGATCGATGGCCCGCCCATCCTTTACGGCTAAACGGACGATTAGCATAGAAGCCTCGGACAAGCACTCATCCCTGTCCCCTTCTGCCAGACCAGCCCTTGTGAGTGCTGCTGGTCACAGAAACCAGAGCTCGCGCTCGGTTTCGGCTTCCAGCTCGCTCAGTCAGGCTGCCAGCGTTGCTACAGAGATCGTTGATGTGTGGCTGTGCACCAGCCCAAACTGTAAGGGCTGGCAGCGGGTCAGCACCCCTACCTCTGCTAACATACGAGACCGGGAGAACAAGTCCTGTCCCCTATGCCAATCACCTATGAAACGGGGGCAAAAAGAGGTCCCGGTGCATCAAAGGCGCCCAAATTCGTAATGTTGGAAAAACATCATGATCAAAAAAGACTGAGCCTTCCCCGTTCTTCATCGAACGGTCAGGTTCAGTCCTTTATTCTACTTTCTCTATTTCTGAAACGGCTCGATATAGGCATCAATTCGAGCCATGACATCTTGAGTAAGCGCAGCGATCCTCGCCTGTGCCTCCTCATTGGTGCTTCCCTGAGCTGCAAAATACATCTTGATCTTCGGTTCCGTGCCGGATGGGCGAAGACAGAACCAGCTTCCATCTGCGAGACGGAACTTCAGCACATTCTCTTGCGGTAGATCATACAGTCCCAGGCTGAAATCCTCGATTTGACTAAGCTCGATACCCCCTACTTCATTTGGTGCCGATTCGCGCCAAGCGCTCATGATGCCCTCAATCAGCTGTACGCCTTGAATGCCCTTAAGCGTTCTGGTCTCCAGCTTCTCGGCAAAATAGCCATAGGTATCGTAGAGTTCCTGGAGCACTTCATATAAGGACTTGCCCTGCGCTTTATAATAAGCGCCAGCCTCCGCAATGAGCATTGCGGCAACGACAGCGTCCTTGTCACGGGCATAATTACCGGCAAGATAGCCGTAACTCTCCTCATAGCCAAAAATACATTCAAATTCTCCGGTTTTCTCAAACTGCGTCATTTTCTCACCAATATATTTAAACCCGGTCAGCGTATTAAATACGGACATTCCATAAGCTGCTGCTATGGCAGCTCCCATCTCACTGGTTACAATCGTTTTGATGATAGCAACGTTCTCCGGCAGCGTTCCTTTTTGCTTCATGGATTCTAGCAAGTAGTGCAACATGATAGCGCCCGACTGATTACCGCTGAGGATAAAATACTCCTCTTGATCGTCTTGAATCACAGCGCCCATACGGTCGGCATCCGGATCGGTACCGAGGATGAGGTCGGCGCCGCACGCCTTAGCCTGGGTGATGGCCAACTCAAACGCGGCATGCTCTTCCGGATTAGGCGATTGTACGGTTGAGAAATCGGCATCCGGCTGCTCTTGTTCGGGCACGATATCCACATGCTGAAATCCAAGATGCTGCAGCACTGCACGTACGGGAACATTACCAGTTCCGTGCAGGGGCGTAAATACAATCCGGTAATCGCCGCTCGCTTCACGAATGATTTCGGGATTTTGGCTCACACCTGCAACAGCAAGGGTATACGCATCATCAATCTCTTGGCCGAGCCATACGAGCAAGCCCTGGGCTTCGGCCTCTACCCGATCCAGCTTAACGATCTCCTCGAAAGAGCCGATGCGTCCGATCGCTTCGATTACCCTGGAGGCCGTATCGGGTGTGATCTGCCCGCCATCCGCACCGAACACTTTATATCCGTTGTATTCCGGTGGATTGTGGCTGGCCGTAATGACTATTCCCGCCTCCGCATTCAGATGCCGAACCGCATACGACAGCTCAGGTGTCGGACGAAGTGAATCGAATACATAAGCCTTAACGCCATTCCCGGCAAACACCAAAGCGGCTTCAAGCGCAAACTCCGGTGAGAAATGCCGGGAGTCGTAAGCGATTACTGCTGAAGGCGATTCATACTCCTCTTGCAGCACAGCAGCAAGTCCTTGCGTCGCTTTTCCCACGGTATAAATGTTGATTCGATTAGTGCCTGCGCCGATGACTCCCCGGAGTCCCCCGGTTCCGAATTCCAGATCTTTATAGAAACGATCTACGATTTCATTCTCGTTATGCGTTAATTCGCGAAGCTCGTCCTTGGACCCTTCGTCAATTACCCGGCTGCTCAGCCATTGTTCGTAAGCCTGTATCGCTCGTTCTTGAGTTTGAATGGTCATGCTAAACTCAGCCTCCATCTTGGGAATCATCCGTTCATTATAGTCAATCGCGCGGGGCTGCCGTTGAATCGCGCTCAATGAGTGTTGTCGGCAGCAGCAGCTCCATGTGCGGCGCATCGGGCTGCTTCATTCGCCAGAACAGCTGCCGGATCGCTGTTTTACCGAACAGACCGAGATCTACCCCCATGGTGGTGGTCTTCGGCGTAGCCAATCTGGATAGCTGGCCATTATCAAAGCTGATAATCGAAATATCGGCCGGAATATGATAACCCATATTACGAATGGTGGAATTCACGATAAAACCAAGACCGTCATTCACACAGAACCATGCGGTTGGCTGTTCATCCAGCTCCTGCAGCCGCTTCTCCATAAACTCCTGATCTTCCTGCGCATCGCTAAGAATCCAATTCGGTTGGAGTTCCATCCCAAGTTCATAGTGGGCAAGTCTGAATCCTTCAAGGCGTTCGTAATAGCTTGGAGAGAAGGACGTATTTCCAACAAAACCAATGTCTCTATGTCCGAGCTCGTAGAGATGTTTAACGACATGATAGGCACTGAACCGGTTGTTCGTAAGAATAGCATCGGCCTGCACTTCGGGATGGTGATGATCGATAAGCACGGTAGGAATCCCCGTGTCGATTAGCGTGTTCATATATTCGGTACTGAGATGCGAGAGGATCAGAATCCCGTCCACTTCTCTTCCCTCAATAAAAGGGGGGGAGCGTCTGATCCTTCATCATCTGCTGGGAAATGGATTGAATGAGCAGCTTCTTCCCTCTCTTCTGCACTTCATTTTCTATCGTAAGGTAGATTTCCCCGAAAAAGCCCCGCATCGAGAAGGCAAAATCCGTTGCTACAAGAGCAATACTGCCTGTAGATTCTTCCTTGTCCTCCTGGTCCGGGAATCGTTTGCGATTACCCGTATAGACATAGCCTAACTCATCCGCCGCTTGAATGATGAGCTTGCGCGTCTCCTCGCTGACACCGCCTTTACCTGATAGTGCTTGCGAAACCGAGTTCTTGGAGATTTGCAAGTGGTCTGCGATATCCTGCATCGTAATTTTTGGCTTAGTCAAGGATAACGTTCCTTTCTCTTTATAGTAAGAATAGTTGTATAGGGTGAATGGATTCTCATCATACTATACCGAAAACCATCAGAGATTTGAAAGCTTCTTGGCTTAACATTACAAACATTATTTTAACATTACAAGTTTAATGTGTAAAGTGATATATTTGTGTAATTTACCTCACAGGAATTAATTGTTTGTTGTATTCTACATGATAAAGCGTTGACAAAAGCATGATTCATGAATAATAATGTTGATATAACGCTTTCAGTAATGAGTAATTATATTTTGTAACGTTACAAAGATAGCGATTTAAACTTCCGTTAATGGAAGACACATTGCATTTGGGAGGAAGGGTCAACATGAAAAAATCAAGAGTTTCTTTGCTTCTGGCAATTACATTGGTAGGTGGAACGGTCCTCGCAGCTTGTGGTAATGGCGGCGGCAGCGGGGGGCAAAGCGCTGATGGTGTAACTACCGTTGAGTTCTGGGCCGCTCCTAACCCGCCGCAGCAAGCATTTTGGCAAGAGATGGCCAAAGAATACGAAGCTGTGAATCCGGACGTAAAGGTTAACGTTAGCGCCATTAAAGAATCACCAAGTTCCGAAGCGAGTATTCAGGCTGCCATTGCTGGCGGGAATGCACCGACGGTAGCAGAGAATATCAATCGTGGATTCGCTGCGCAGCTATCCAACAGTAAAGCGCTGGTCGCTCTTGATGAACTGCCGCAATTTAAAGAGATGGTAGAGTCCCGTAACATGGCGGAAACGATTGCCCCTTGGGAATTTGCAGACGGCCATCAATATGTACTGCCGATCTACTCTAACCCGATGCTCATTGGCTGGCGTACCGATTTCCTCAAAGAAATCGGATATAATGAGCCGCCTCAAACCTACAGTGAGGTTCTGGAAGCAACAGCGAAGCTGAAAGCAAAATATCCGGATAAATATATGTGGGCCAAAGGCGCTGACCTTGCGGACCCTACAGCTTGGAAACGCTGGTTTGACTTCTTCCTGCTCTACAATGCAGCTTCAGACGGCAACAAATTCATTGAAGGCCAAAACCTGGTTGCTGACGATAAAGCCGGCGTTGAAATGCTGACTTTTGTCGATGATCTTCGCAAGGCTGGCGGCATATTGGCCCAGAATGCAACCGATCCATTCGAAACCGGCGCCGGTGTGTTCACTGATATCGGTCCTTGGACATTCGATATGTGGGCAACGAAGTATCCTGAACTTAAATATGGAGAGAACTTCACCCTGACCCTGCCTCCGGTTCCGGATCATATGGATCCGGCCAATGCCAAAACCTATGCGGATGCAAAAGGCCTCGTGATTTTCTCCGGTGCTCCTGAAGCGTCGCAGCAAGCTGCTGCCGAATTCTTGAAATGGGTTTATGCCAATGAAGAAAATGACGTGAAATGGTTTAAGCAAACCAACCTGCCGCCGGCACGTGATGATCTGAATGAAGTGGAAGGCTTCAAGCAGATCCTCGCTGAAAAACCGGAGCTGGCTCTGTATGCGGAAGCGGTATCCAAAGGCGTTCCTGCCATGGATAATCCAAAATTCAATGAACTGCAAACTTTAATTGGACAAGAGGCCTTCAATAAGGTCATTCGCGGCGAAATCGATCCGCAAACCGGTTGGAATAACATGAAGAAAGCGATTGAAGGTGAACTTTAATCATGATTAATAAGCAAAATAATAAGTTGGGCTGGCTTTTCGCCAGTCCCTACATTATTTTCGGACTGGTATTTTTTCTGGGACCACTGCTTTGGTCCTTGTACCTTTCTTTTACGAATTGGGATCTTATCGCCCCCGAATTTGATTTTGTGGGACTGGACAATTTCCGAAAAGCCATGGCAGCGCCCGGTGTGCAATCCGCCTTCTGGGTGACTTACAAATTCATGATGCTGTTTGTTCCACTGGTAACCGCCATGTCGCTGGCCGTAGCCGTTGTTATTCAGGGATTGCCTAAATTCAAAAGCGTATACCTGATCGGGTTCTTCCTGCCGTATCTATCCTCAGGAGTTGTTGCATCCCTGATCGTACAAGGCTTTCTATCTTACAACAGCCCGGTCAACGAGTTCTTAAGAGGCACCTTCGGGATTAATATCGACTGGCTCGGCTCACCTTTCTCTGCACTGTTTATCGTCGGTTTGATTCTGGCCTGGAAGTTCACAGGTTATTATGCGTTGATCCTGACGTCGGGTCTTGAAAGCATTGACAAAGAAGTGTATGAAGCAGCTGCCATTGATGGGGTAAGCGACAGACAGCGCTTCTGGAAAATCACACTGCCGCTCTTGTACCCTGCCCTGTATACAACACTCATTCTTTCGTTCGGCGTAACCTTCGGCATCTTTACAGAAGTTTACCAGCTGACGGGTGGCGGACCGAACTTCGCAACCAATACATGGCAGATGGAAATCTTTAATCAAGCCTTTACGAATCTGCAAGCAGGATATGCATCCGCGATTGCCATTATGGCATCGATTGTCACGTTCATCTCGATCTTCGTGATTCGTAAACTGCTGGAAAGCTGGGGGAAACGAAATGGTTGGGTCTAAGAAAAATAGTAAACGTCGTCTCGCGAGCCGCTATGTACTGGCCACCCTTCTGCTTCTCGTCATGGTGTACCCCTACTTGTACATGGTGCTCAACTCGTTTGCGGATTGGGCACAAGTGGACAGGCAGCTCGTTCCAAGCAAATTTTCTTTAAAATCCTATGAATGGCTCCTGACCGGCGGCGAGGTCGGCATTGCCCGTCCCTGGATGAATGCATTCTTCAACAGCGTCATCGTTTCAGTTGCCTCCACCTTCCTTATGATGTTGTTCGGAATCATGGTAGCCTATGCGCTGTCCAAATTGAAATTCCGCGGACGCGATACCGTGAATAACTTCGTGTTATTCCATATGTTCTTCCCGGCGATCATTCTGCTGATTCCAAACTTCCTCATCATCCAGAAGGTAGGACTTTACGATACGTACTGGGCCATGATCATTCCTAAGGCCGTCAGTTTATGGGCGATTTTCATGTACACCAACTTCTTTAAAGCTGTTCCGGATGCCTTTATTGAAGCAGCGAAGCTGGATGGCGCATCGGATTTTAAAATTTTGTACAAAATCATGTTGCCCATGTCCAAGTCCATAACCGCGGTTATCTTCCTGTTCTTGCTAATGGAGCGCTGGACAGAGCTTCTATGGGATATGATCGTTGTTCGCAGCGACAACATGCTGACACTCAACGTTCTCTTGTCCCAGATGTTCGGACCGTATGGCAGTTATCCTGGTCCGCTGTATGCTGCATCCGTCCTGCTCACCGTGCCGATTATTATCATGTTTGCAATCTTCGGCAAAAAGTTCAAGGAAGGCATGCAGTTCAGTCTCAAATAAAAACAGGATATTTTCGAAATAACGTCCGATGGCTGCAGGAAGCTCGTTTAAGAGGTCTGTACTTTACATTACAACCTGCTATTCGGGCTTCTTCTTAAATAAAGGGTGAAAACAGAAAACACCTTTCATCCGGGAGTGGAGAACGTATGGATCGATATCCAAAAAAGTGGTGGCAGGAAACCGTCTTTTATGAAATTTATATGCCCAGCTTCTGTGATGGGAATGGGGATGGCATCGGAGATTTCCCCGGAATCACATCCAAGCTGGATTACCTGGAGGAGCTAGGAATCGGCGGGATATGGCTGACTCCCTTCTATCTGTCTCCCAAGATCGATAACGGCTACGATATTTCAGACTATTACGCGGTCGATCCGCAATATGGGACGATGGCAGACTTCGATTATTTCATTCATGAGGCTCATCAGCGGGGCATCCGGGTCATTGTGGATCTTGTGCTGAATCATACTTCATCTGCCCATGCCTGGTTTCAGGAATCCAGATCCTCTCGCCTCTCTCCGAAACGCGACTGGTATATTTGGAAGTCTCCTGATGAACAAGGCGCACTGAATAACTGGGAATCCTTTTTCGGCGGAAGCGCCTGGGAATGGGATGAAGGCACGGGGCAGTATTACTACCATGCCTTTGCGAAGGAACAGGCTGATCTGAACTGGGCCAACCCGGAAGTCCGCCGGGCGATGAAGGATGTTATGGGATTTTGGCTGGAGAAGGGAATCGACGGCTTCCGGCTTGATGTCATCAATTTTCTTAAAGTCTCGGGCGAATTCCTGGATAATCCGGTAGATGAGAAAGGCAGACAGGTCCATCGATACGATCAGAACCAGGATGGGATCCTGGAGGCGATCGGCGACATTTGCGGCTATGTGCATGAACGGGAAGGCATTTTTATGGTAGGTGAAGTCGGCTCTGAGGATATGGACATCCTGCGCCGATACAGCGGCAGCGGTCTGCTCGATGTGGTGTTTAATTTCAATCTGGGCAGCCAGGAACGATTCCGGCCAGCGGATTTATATCGAGAGCTCCAATTGATGGAAGACCAACATACATCTGACCAGCTTCCAACCTTGTTCTTCAGCAGCCATGATATGCAGCGCCACATTTCGAGATTCGGCGAAGGTAATACGGAGCTGGAAGAACAGAGAGCCAAGCTGATGGGAGCCCTTATGTTAACCGCGAAGGGTATCCCCTTCCTCTATTATGGCGATGAGATCGGGATGAGAAACCATATCGCGCACCGAATCCAGGATATGCGGGATATTCAAGGCATCAGCCATTATGAGATCGCCCTTAAGAATGGAAAAACGGAAGAAGAAGCATTAAGCATCGCCCGGGCCAAGAGCCGCGATTATTCCCGTTCCCCCATGCAGTGGAATGGAAGCCGTTACGGCGGTTTTTCGGAAGCGGCACCCTGGATCGGGATGGGTCCCGGGCACGAACGGATTCATACGGAAGCGCAGCGGGAGCAGCCAGATTCCATTTATTCTTTTTATAAAAAGCTGCTCTCGCTCCGAAGCCGATATCCGGCCATCGCGGCCGGTGAATACGTTAAACTCGAACGATTGACAGGTGACGCAATCGCATATACCAAACGCTCCGGTAGCGATGAAGCCGTCATCGTGCTCCAGTTCGGGAGCGAGCCGCTTAGGCTGGACCTCTCCTATTGGTCCGATAAGAAGCTGGAGATGGCAGCGGCTAGTGACGAGATTGTACCGATCGGCGGGTCTCTTATCGAAATCCCCCCTCATACGGCAGTGGTCTGGCTTTCCTAGGACGCAATTATTATATGGTTTATATAAGGAGGCTGCATGACAGTGGCAATGAATAAATCCGCAGTGAAAACATGCAAAGTGCTGTTGCAAGAATATCAAGACAGGAAGTCTAACGTTCAAAACCCGGTTAAACTGCATTTTACCGGCGTAGGCGACAAAGACGTGTATAACATCACGGCTCCATTCCGGATCGATGGGGTCACCGTGATTGCAGGCCGGGTGGAATCGCGGGACAGCGAGCATTCGGAAATTCACTTTTTTATGGAAAAGGACGGGGCTTGGATGCCCCTGGGGGGCGCACCTGTCCTCACGCTGCAGGATCCGTTCTTTACCTTCATCCAAGGCGAACTGGTGCTGGGGGGCGTTGAGATCTTCCCGCATCCTGCGATGGAGAATGCGCTGATGTGGAGAACCGTGTTCCGGAAAGGCAAAACGCTGAATGAGCTCTCCCCTTTCTTCACAGGCCCCGATGCAATGAAGGATCTACGCCTCGCGGAGCTGGTAAGCGGTGAGATTGGCGTGTTCACCCGTCCTCAAGGTGAAAAAGGCGGCCGGGGTAAAATCGGGTTCACCAAGGTAAAGTCGCTGGATGATGTGACGGTAGAGCTTGTGAACGATGCTCCTCTCTTGCCAGATCAATTTATCGATTCAGAATGGGGCGGGGCTAACGAACTGCACATTCTGAGAAATGGGCTTGTCGGCGTACTCGGTCATGTGGCCAGCTTCGATGAAGCCGGTGATCGCCACTATTATCCCATGGTGTTTGCCCTCGACCCGCAGACTGGCGAATTCAGTGATATGGAATTGATTGCTGTACGTGCCGAATTCCTGTCGGGGGAAACCAAGCGTCCGGATCTGGCTGACGTCGTATTCAGCGGAGGTCTCGTTCGCCATTCGAACGGAACCGCCGATCTCTATGCCGGAATCAGCGATGCCGAAGCACATCGCATCACCATTCAGGACCCGTTCCTCAAGTTCGAACAGTAACATTACAGCCGTTCTCATATAAAAAAAACGCTTATTTGGATAGGGGTAAACAACCATGAATATATACAGATATGAGGAGAACCCTCTCATTACACCGGCTGATGTGAAGCCGTATCATGAAGGTTTTGAAGTAATTGGCGCTTTTAACGCAGGCGTAGCCGAATATAACGGTGAGGTGCTGTTGCTGCTCCGCGTTGCGGAACGTCCGGTCAGTGCTGACCCGATGATTGTCAAAGCGCCTGTATTCAACGCAGCAACGCAGAAGCTGGATATTTTGGAATTCCGTACCGATGATCCGCGTTATGACTTCTCAGACCCTCGCGTCATTCGCAATGTGAATCACAGCGCCACCTTCGAATATCTGACATCCTTGTCTTATATTCGAGTGGCTCGCAGCAAAGATGGACATCGATTTACCATAGATGACAAGCCGCTGGTCTATCCAGCGCAGTCGCTGGAATCCTTCGGTATCGAAGATCCACGCGTCACGCAAATTGGGGATACGTATTATATCTACTTCTCCGCCGTGTCCCCGGTCGGTGTCGGTGAATCGATGGTATCCACACAGGATTTCGTGAACTTCACGCATCACGGGATGATATTCGGACCGGACAACAAGGACGTGCTGATCTTCCCCGAGAAGATAGGCGGCAAATACTATGCGCTGCACCGCCCGACCACAAAGAGTACGGGTAATCCGGAAATGTGGATTGCAGAATCCGATAACCTCTTGTACTGGGGCAACCATAAACATCTTGCCGGACTCCGTGACGGCATGTGGGACAGCGGCCGTATGGGCGGCGGAGCCGTGCCATTCCGCACGGAAAAGGGCTGGCTGGAGCTCTACCATGGCGCAACGCTCGATCACCGCTACTGCATGGGCGCCCTGCTGCTGGATCTGAACGATCCATCCAAAGTAATTGCCCGCTCCAATCATCCGATCATGGAGCCGGAAGCCGATTATGAGAAGAACGGTTTCTTCGGAGACGTGGTCTTCTCCTGCGGCGCGCTGGTGGATGGCGATGTCGTGAAGATGTATTACGGCGTAGCCGATACGTCCATGGCTTGCGCTGAGCTGAGCGTGAAGGGAATTTTGGATAGCCTGACTTACGAATAAAATGTCTGCCTGTCCAACAGGCCATGCTGATGGAAACACCGCATCATGTTTGTTGACACAGCAGCATGAAGATAACACCACTGCGTGATGCTGACACCCAAACCAAGGCCAGCTTTAGCAGGTCTTGGTTTTTTGGCATCTGCATATGATGGTATATTGATATCACACTACACGGGATGCCGAAATGACTTAGCCTGAAGAAGCACAGCAGCTGATCCCCAAGGATAACATCCGGGTTTATTTCTCCGATTTTGCAAATATATATATGGAAGCGTATACAAAATGGGCTACAATAGTCTTATGAAATCATCTGATCTCAAGCTTATATTCATACCGAGGAGGAATGCCGTCATGATTAAAGGAATCGCCCATCTGGCGTTTGATGTTGCCGATATGGAGAAGTCCCTGCATTTTTACTGCGACGTTCTTGGCTTTACCCGCGCTTTTGATATCCCGAACGATCAGGGCGAGCCATGGATTGAGTACATTAAGGTGTGTGATGGACAGTTTATCGAGTTGTTTTACGGTGGTCAAAATAAACCGGCACATGTACAGCGGCCTGTCGGGTTCTCCCATCTCTGTCTTGAGGTTCAAGATATCGACAGCTTGGCGGAGCATCTTCGCAAGCAGGGCATAACACTCGACGTTGAACCCGTTCAAGGGAAAGACTTCAATATGCAGTGCTGGGCCAGGGACCCGGACGGTAACCGGATCGAATTCATGCAGCTAGACGCCAGATCCCCGCAGATGAACAGCTGAATATACTCGCTCTCATCCTGTTATCACACGAAATACCGCATAGGAATAACAAAATTTCTGCTAGGCAGCTTGATGTAAAGATACGCTCTGGCAGCTGCTTGATTGCGTTACAAGGTCATCCCGCAATTAGGGGGTTGGCCTTGTTTTTTCTTGTCCAGAATGTAAGGACAGGCAGTGCCATTAAACATCTTGCCAACATCTGCTAATCCGGCTACAATATAACCACCGAATTATTCAAATTTGAATAATATATACATAGTTGAATATGGAAAAGGAGTATTCTTAACATGAATGCACAACAAAGTAACATCAAATTGGTCGTGGCCGGTCTGCTGCTGGGCATCTTCATGGCCGCCATCGATAACACGATTGTAGCCACGGCTTTATCGACGATTATCCGCGATCTTCAGGGCTTCGACCAAGTCGTCTGGGTAACCTCGATCTACATGGTTGCCGTAATGGCCGGTACACCGATCTTCGGCAAGCTGTCCGATATGTACGGGCGGAAACGGTTCTTTATATTCGGGCTGGTTGTCTTCCTGATCGGTTCCGCCCTCTGCGGGATGGCCAACAACATGACAGAGCTTATTATTTACCGGGCGATTCAAGGAATCGGCGGCGGTGCTCTTATGCCGATTGCGTTTACCATCGTGTTTGACCTGTTCCCGCCGGAGAAGCGCGGTAAAATGACGGGTTTGCTCGGTGCCGTATTCGGTACCTCCAGCATTATGGGACCGCTGCTGGGTGCTTTTATTACCGATAGCGTTGGCTGGGAATGGATATTCTACGTCAACGTTCCAATCGGGATCGTATCCTTTATTTTCATCATGACTTCCTATAAGGAGACCCGTTCGCATGCCAAGCAGAAGATTGACTGGACGGGAGCCGCAACGCTTGTAGGTGCCATCATCTGCCTAATGTTCGGTCTGGAGCTGGGCGGGCAAACCTATGCATGGGACTCACCGCAAATTTTGGGCTTATTCGGGGGATTCATTGCCCTGTTCGTTGTGTTTCTCTTCGCGGAGACCCGGGCAGCTGAGCCGATCATTTCGTTCCAGATGTTCCGCAAGCGCCTGTTTGCCTCGAGCAATATCGTAGCCTTGTTCTATGGCGCAACCTTTATCGTGGCAACCATCTACATTCCGATCTTTGTTAGCGGGGTGTATGGCGGAACCGCAACCAATTCCGGCCTCATTCTGATGCCGATGATGCTCGGCAGCGTTGCCGGCAGCCAAGGCGGCGGTATGCTCACAACTCGAACTTCGTTCAGGAACATTATGATCCTGTCGGTGTTTTGCTTTATTGCGGGTATTTTCTGCCTGAGCACGATAAATCCTGATACGCCTCGCTACCTGTTGACGATCTTCATGGTCCTGACCGGCTTTGGCGTCGGGTTCTCGTTCTCCACCCTGAGCATGGCCTCCATCCATAACTTCGATGCCAGACAGCGTGGTGCAGCCACTTCGACGAACTCCTTCCTCCGCTCGTTCGGCATGACGGTCGGGATCACCATTTTCGGTATCATTCAGCGCAATGGCCTGAACAGCCGACTTGCTGAAGCCGCAGGGAATGCACCGGCCGGTGTCCCGCTGAATGCGGATGTGGTGCTTTCGCCCGAGGTGATGGGCCAGCTTCCTCCGAACGTACGCGAGCAAGTCACGGTTTCATTGGCCGATTCCATCGCAAATACGTTTATGTGGGCGCTTGTGCCAGCGGTGCTGGCTCTGGTGTTTGTGCTCATGATGGGCAACGAACGGGTGGCCGTTCCTAGTAAGGCCAAGGGAGCCTAGTGGAATGTCGATGAAACTAGCCATTCTGGGTTTGCTGCTGGAGGGTGACTATCATCCGTACGAGATCCGGATCAAGATGAAGGATCGCGGGATGGATCAGTATACCAAACTTCAGATGGGCTCTCTCTATTACGCAGTAGACCGGCTCGCCGAGGACAGATGCATTGAGGCGGTCGAAACCATACACAGCGACAGCCGGCCGGACAAAACCATCTACCGGATCACGGATGCCGGACGCAAGCTTTTTGAACAGCTGCTGCTCAAGAAATTCAGGGACATCGAGCCTGTGCACCACCCGCTCTATATCGCCCTGCCTTTCTCACGCCACGCAGACCCAGCCGTACTTGCCCCTATCCTGCAATCCCGTATCCGGGATGCGGAGCATCGGGTGAATCATGCGTACCAACTGTATGAGGAACACAAACATATCGTTCCCCGCAGCGCCCAGCACCTCATGATCGGGCTGTATGAACACGCCAGGACCGACTTGAACTGGCTAAAAAGACTGCATGAAGACCTCGTGCAAGGAAAGCTTGGCACGATAGGCGAACCGCTGTTTCCGGAGGATGCCTCCGATGAGGAGGATCGCGGAGCCAATTCATCCCTGTAGGTCCTATCTCGGAATATGCAAAAAAGAGCGAGAACTTCCCGTCAAAAGGGTTGTACTCGCTCTTTTTATAAGATAGAGGCAGATTCTAGAACAGGAATTCGTCCGGATTGGAGCCAAAACGTTTGTTTTGGTTCAAACCGTCAATGGCCGCCATATCCGCTGCGGAAAGCTCGAAATCAAAAATGCCGGCATTCTCACGGATACGATGGTCTTTAATCGATTTTGGAATGACAATAATGCCATTCTGAATATCCCAGCGCAGAATGACTTGCGCCGTTGTTTTTCCGTATTTCTCCGCGATCTGGGCCAGCACCGGTTGATCCAGGTTGCCTTGCATCAATGGACTCCATGCTTCCAGAACGATATGATTCTCGCGCGCGTACCCCAGGAGCTCCTTCTGGGAGAGCAGCGGGTGCAATTCCACCTGGTTCACAACCGGAACAACGCCGGTGTCCTCCATGATATGCTGCAAGTGGCGGATTTGGAAGTTGCTGACGCCGATGGAACGGACAAGTCCTTCCCTTTGCAGATGAATCAAGGCCTTCCACGTATCGAGGTATTTATCTTTTCCCGGCCAGTGCACGAGGTACAGATCAATGAAATCCAGTCCCAGCTTCTTGCGGCTCGTCTCAAAAGCTTGCAGGGTCTTCTCATAACCCTGGTCTTCATTCCATACCTTGGTTGTGATGAACAGCTCGTCCCGCGAAACGCCGGATTCGCGAATAGCTTGCCCCACGCCCTCTTCATTGCCATAGACAGCTGCGGTATCGATGCTGCGGTATCCTGCAGCGATTGCTGATTTTACGGATTGAATAACCTCTTCGCCTTCTTTGGTCTTCCATACGCCGAGGCCCAGCCACGGCATTTTGACGCCGTCATTCAAAGTAGGTCCATCGGTAAAAGTTTGATTGGCCATTGAAGAAATCCCTCCCTGATGTGTAATACTGCGGTTAAAAGCCGCTCTCTTAAGTATATCAAAAGCCCAGTATCCCGCTCAATGTTACATCACATGCCAGGGCTTCATGTTCGGTTTGTGTTTTTTTCCATCTGATCCGGTTGTGATCACGCTTAATAGAGAAAAAAGGGCCGTCCCCAGCAGCCATCAGCCACTTCCAGGTCCAGCCCTTGATTCTTATAATTTGCAGGTGCATGCAGCAGGAATCTAATATTTGCGTTTGAAAATCCCAAAACTCAGCAGCCCGCACGATACCATGAACAGATACGGCCCCGCAGCAGCCCCTCTGATTGTCTGCCCAAAAAAATCGACCGTTTTGGACGATACGTACATCATGGTCAAGATAATCGCTGCAAGCGCAAAAGCGTATGCAATAATCTTGTTCATCTTCTTCTCGCGAACCACTTTCAGAAATGGATAGATAAAACATACTATGAAAAACGCGCCGCCCTGCAAAAAGCCGTTCTCTGCAGCCACGCCAATATCCAGCCATTTAAAAAAGAAGGAAGCCAGCGCTAAACAGGTTGCTATAAAAATAAGTTTACTGCCCAGATCCCACAACTTGAATCGAAATTTCATCCATGTACACTCCCCTAGTGTCAATCGCCCGGATGCCATTACACCCTTCGACAAACTTAGGGTTAATTATACCGGATTTTCGCTGCCGAGGGTAGATAAACTACAGGTCTGCAGCACTATTCAGCCATACGGTCTTATTCGCTGCCGGTTGACGTTTCCCTTGCTTCGGCTCCATATCCGGATATCCGATGTACAGGAAGCCCAGCATTTTATCGTCTGGTTTCAAACCAAACGCTTGGTTCATCAGGGCATGAAAGCACGGCTCACCCGTTCTCCACACGGCACCAAGACCAAGCTCATGGATTTGCAGAAGCATATTCTGAGTTGCTGCAAACACCGCTCCGTACTCTTCAAGCTCAATCACCTTCGGGTCCGTGGAAGGCTCAACCGCCACACCGATGACAAGCGGTGCACGATAGGCCTTCGTGCGTCCCGATTCACGAGCTGTAGCTACCACCTCTTCGCTGGTATCGTCGCCACCTGCAACCTGTATGTCTCCAAGAGCATTACCCAGAACGTCCCGTCCCTCTCCTTGCATCACAAAAAACTTCCACGGCTCCGTGAGCTTGTGGTTCGGCGCCCAGGTCCCTGCTTCTAAGATTTGCTCAATCCATTCCTGCGGCACGGCGTCAGGCTTGACTTTGCCAAGGCTGCGGCGCGTACGGATCGCTTCACTTACATTCATATCTGATTCCTCCCGAGCTATATATAGTTGATCTTTTTTACATACTCCTAATTGAGAGTCTATCTCAATTATAACAAAAAGAGAAGAGGAACTGCTGCGGAGTCTATCAACCACATTTCATATATAAATTGACCAGCTGAAAATTAACTGGACCTTTTCACTACGAAACCGCTATCTCATTACCTAGTATTATTGTAATTTCCCCCTCTATTTTACTAGCATTTGGATTGAAATGTTCACAATCTACCTCTCTCTTTTGTCTAGATTTTCATACCATTATCTGGGATAATAAGGGTTAACTCACAGAGAAGATTAGGAGGATGATTCATGACTGATAAGCGACTTATAACCCCGGAGGATTTGTACCGGATGCACTGGGTAAATGACCCCGTTGTCTCTCCCGCAAGCGGAGCTATAGCATACGTACATAAATCCGTCAGCGAAAAGTTCGACGGCTACCGCTCCCACATCCGTCTGCTGCCTACAGTTGGAACCCAGGACATTCCCTTCACATCCGGCGAAGCCGATGCTGCACCTGCTTGGTCCCCCGACGGGTCAGAGCTCGCCTTCCTGCGTAAAAAAGGCGACAAGCCACAGATATGGATCATGCCTGCCAACGGAGGGGAAGCCCGCCCGGTTACCGACATGAAGCATGGTGTCAGTGCATTTAAATGGTCACCGGACAGCACGCGCCTTCTGATTCGAAGTGAGGCGGAAGCAGCGGAGTCTACCGAAAGCGAAGACCAAGGCAAAGACGATAAAAATAAGCTGCCCGAAGAAAAGATCATTAACCGCATTAAATATAAAGCCGATGGCGGCGGATTGTGGAATGGACGTAGAAATCATCTATATATCGTGAATCCGGCAACGGAGGAATGCAAGCAAATAACTGATGGCGATTATGACGTATATGCCTTCGCCTGGTCGCCGGATGGCGGCCACATCGCATACAGCAACAGTCTAGCCACGGAGCAGTTCCCGGATCCCGATCTGCGTTTGACCAACGATGTATTCGTGATGGACCTCACGGACAAATCCGTAACCGAAATAACGGACGGAACGCTGTCGATCGGGTCCATTGTTTTCACTCCGGATGGGCAGTATGTTCTTATGCTCGCCAGCGATCTCAGCTGCGGGTTTGCCACGCTGACCAAGATTCATCTCGTTCCGCTCTCCGGTGGAGAATCCCGTGTCCTCTTTACGGACATGGATGTTCAGCTAGGGCACGCCGCTGTAAGTGATATGAGATCCGGTGCAGGAACGCCTCCTCTGTTCAGCAAGGACGGTCAATCGGTATACCTCCAGCTTAGCCAGGACGGCGGTGTGCATATCGGACGCTTTGCTCTGGACGGCTCATCTTTTGACCTGGTGGTATCGGGTGAACGCGAGGTATATCAATTTGCTTTAACTCCTGAGGATACAATCATTTTTGCCGCTGCTGACCTGCTCCAGCCCGGCGATCTGTTCAGCTACTCTGCAGCCGAGGACAAAGAACGCCGCCTGACCCACTGCAATGAAGAGCTCTGGAATGAGATTACGTTAAGCACGCCGGAGTCCTTTACGTTCCATACCTCCGACGGCTGGCCGATTCAAGGCTGGATCATGAAGCCTGCAGGCTTTACCGAAGGCTCCAAAGTTCCGGCCGTGCTTGAGATTCACGGTGGACCTCAAGCCATGTACGCTCACACGTTCATGCACGAATTCCAGCTGCTTGCTGCAGCCGGTTATGCTGTATTCTATACAAACCCCCGGGGCGGGCACGGGTACGGTCAGGTACACGTTAATACTGTCAGAGGAGATTACGGCGGACGTGACTATCAGGACCTGATGGAAGCTGTGGATTATGTTCTCGATACCTACACATATATTGATGCCTCCCGTCTTGGTGTCACCGGCGGCAGCTACGGCGGCTTCATGACCAACTGGATCGTGGGTCATACCGACCGCTTCCAAGCGGCAGTAACCCAGCGTTCAATATCGAACTGGATTTCCTTCTACGGGGTCAGCGATATCGGTTATTCATTCACGCAGGATCAGATTTGGGGCAATCCGTGGGATGATCTGGAGAAGCTGTGGAAGCATTCACCTCTCGCTTACGTGAAGGACATGAAAACCCCGCTCCTCATCCTTCATGGAGAACAGGATCTCCGCTGCCCGATCGAGCAGGGCGAACAGCTGTTCATCGCCTTGAAGCGGCTCGGGCGGGAAACCCAGCTGATCCGCTTCCCGGGAGCGGACCACAACTTGTCCCGTAGCGGCCACCCGCATCTGCGGGTAAAACGCTTGAGCCATATTGTCCGCTGGTTCGAAGAACATATCGAAAAATAGAACAAAGCCAAAAACCATCCCCGTGTGAGTCGCGCCACATCGGGGATGGTTTTTTTATGGCTGTTCGGCTGGGCGAAGGAGCGCGGCTGATCTGTAGAGCCTGCGGGCGCGGCGGTTCGCGCTCATACTTTACACTCACACCCCGACGGAAAGTGAAATACTTCCCACGCTCCCCCTCTCGTTCACCATCCCGACATCAAACAGATCTATACACCGTCTCACCTGCAACTACGGTCTCCCGAACAGACATATTCGTCCCGTCCGCATAGCAATCGAACAGTGTCAGGTTCGCCGGACGACCAATGTCCAGCTCGCCTAATTGCGGCACATTCAACACCATTGCCGGGCGGCTTGTGACCGCGCTTATCGCTTCCGCCAGCGTCATGTCCGTATAGCGAATCGCATTCGCAATACCGACGTCCAGGGAAGAAGCGGAACCGGCCAGTATCGCCGGATTCTCTACCATATGCAGGCGGCCGTCTACCGTCAGTTCCACTGCGCCTCCGATGAGGCTGCTGTACTGTCCGGGGGCCATGCCGCCGAACATGACGGCATCGCTAACGAGCACTGCTTTCTCCCGTTTAGCCCGCAGCATGGCTTTCAGCACGGACGGTGCCAGATGGTGTGTATCCGGGATAAAGGTTGCCCATAACCGGTCATCAGCCAGCTGATGCCAGATATAGTTGGGGTGCCGCGGCAGAATCGGCTGTGAGCCGTTCCCCAGATGGGTCGACACCGTCGCCCCTGCCTGCACAGCTTGCTCGATCTGCTCCCCGGTAGCCATCGTATGCCCGATCGCTGCCACAACGCCTGATTTAACCAGTTTCTCAATAAAAGGAACCGCCCCCTCACGCTCCGGCGCAAGTGTTACCATCCGAATTAGCCCGTCCGCCGCATCCTGGAGCCGCTGAAACTCATCCCAATCCGGATTTCGGACGTACTCTCTCGGATGCGCCCCACGACTACCGTCTTCACCGGATAGATAAGGTCCCTCCATATGAATGCCTGCAATTGAGGCACTTCCCAAATGCCTGGATTGGACATATTGGGATAAAGCGGTGAATGCCTGACGCATCCGGTCGTAACTGCCTGTAATGACGGTTGGCAAATAGGAAGCAACGCCCCGGCGATGCAGCGCCAGCGTCACGCCTTCGATATCACTCCTCGATGTCACGGTGCCGTTCAAATCGCAGCCGCCAAAACCATTGACCTGCAAATCGATCCAGCCGCAGCTGATCCAGGGCAGCTCCACTGATGTCTCATGCTGACCCAACGGCCGCACATCCGCGATTCGTCCATCTAAAGCCTCTATTTCTACCAGTGCCCCGGTGTGCGGGAGCTTACCTCGCCACAACATAGGCGTCCCCCTAACTGTTCTATACTTGTTCTTCGCATAAATGAACTCGATATCTGTGCAAGTTCATTAAATTACACAATTACCCTCACAGGTTTGTTCATATGACGCTTTCCCAGGCAGCGGAAGCGGTGATCATGGCTTCATCGACATGCTCCTCCGCTCCAGACAGAGAACAGATGAGCATAACTTTCGGTTCACCCGCTTTGCGCGCTCTTTTCATGCTGCCGAGCACACCGGATGGTTTACACACTCGTATAACGGAATCAGCAGCTCTGCACGCATTACACCAGCATCCCTAATCTGAATAATTAAGCCCACTGATAAATCGGCGCTGCCGATGCTTTATCCAGATACAGCATCCAGCTTGGATGGGTCTTCAATATCGTGGCGGGCACCTGGTTATCTACTCCGCCTTGAATGGTATTCAGAATAGCAGCCGCCTTTGCCTGATGAGGCACAACCGATACGATATGGCGGCTCTTCAAAATCTGTTTGACCGTCATCGTAATCGCTTGCTGAGGCACTTTCTCATTCGATGCAAACCAGCCCTCCCTAACCTGCTGGTTCTTGCACGTATCGCTCAGGTTCACGATTGTATAAGGCGACTCGTTATCAAAATCAGCCGGCGGATCATTAAAGGCAATATGCGCATTTTCTCCGATTCCAATCAAGGCCAGATCCACAGGCGCTTTCACAATTTCCTCATTCAACCGCTTCACCATGTCCTCAGGATCGCCTTCGCCGTTAATCAGCCATGCCTTGCCGACATTCGCGTAGGCCAGAAAGCGTTCCTTCAAATATTTACGGAAGCTCGCGGGGTGAGATTCCGGCAGTGCGATATATTCATCCAAATGGAACATCTCGATCTTATTCCATTCCATATCCAGCTTCACAAAATGCGACAAAAACTCAAACTGTGACGCGCCTGTTGACAGGACGATGCGCGCACTTCCTTTTTCCGCGATCGTATCGCGAAGAATGGCCTCGCAAGCGCGGGCTGCCTCTAAACCTGCTTGCTCCGCATGCTCCAATATGTTCAACTGCATAATGATAATTCCTCCTTGTTGTACAGAAATTCAAGCCAGAGCGCCGCTATGCAAAAATTCCTCCAGCCTCACCATGCGCTTCTCTACTCGGGAACGCTCGGCGGCAAACGCCATCAGGTGGCTCTGTATCGACGCCTTGGCCGAAGTGGAGCTGTCATGCTGGCCCTGGGACCCCACCGACTTCACAAAATCCTGGATCAAGCGCATATCCCCGCCGCCATGGCCTACATGGCCTTCCGGATCGACGAGTTGAATCACTTCCGACTTGCCGCTGCCAAAGCGGCGGATCTCGATTTCATTGGTCTCCATCGTGGCTCGAATCTCGCCTTCGGTACCCATAAGCTTGATCGTGCGGTTGCATTTTTCCGTGAATGCACTCATCGTGAACACGGCCGTAATGTCATGCTCGAACTCCATGCTGACCACCTGATGGTCCACGACATCGTTATCGCAATGATAGACGCACCGGCCAAAAGGCCCCTCCAGCATCGCTTGGTAACGGGCCTCATAACTTGGATCGTTGCTTGCCGCCTCGCCCTTCCAGCCTGCGTTCTCGATCAGATAGGTGTTCGGCGCATAATACTGGCATTCATGAGACACCGGACATCCGTCCAGGCAGCGCTTCGGCGCGCCGGGCGGAGCGGATTCCGGGCGAAAATGAGACAGATGGCCATAGGATGCCACACTCAGGCATTGGCCTCCGGCCAGCCATTGCATGATGTCGAGATCATGACAGGATTTCGCCAGAATCATCGGGCTGGAGGACTCGGTGTTATTGAAATATCCACGCACGTACGAGTGCGCCTGATGCCAGTAGCCGACGTTCTCATTATGCTGGATCGACATCAAACGGCCGATCCGTCCTTCATCGAGCAGCCGCTTAACCTCCTGGAAAAAGGGGGCGTACCGAAGAACATGGCAGATCGTTAGCGTACGGTCATAGGCTTCCGCCTGCCGGCCCATATCGATGCATTCCTGCCATTCCGGCGACATCGGCTTCTCCACTAGCACATGGTATCCCGCCGCCAGCGCCTTCATGGTCGGCTCATAATGATCCCGATCCCTTGTGCAGATAAAGACGGCATCCGATTGCCGCGGCCTTGCAAACAGCTCATCCCAGCTCGTAAAGCATCGCTCATCGGCCAGCCCGAACTTGGCCTGGCAGCGGCTTCGCCGCACCTCATCCGGATCGGCAACCGCCACAATCCGCATCTCATCCGGCCGCTGGAGTGCATAACTGCTATAGATCATGCCCCGGAGTCCGGCTCCGATCAGTGTGACGGTCAGTGGTTTTGATTTACTCATGTCCTTCCACTTCCTTTCTCTCTCGTTGCCCGCGGTCATCGCCCTGCGGTTCGTTTAGCTCGGGAAGATCAAGCACCTTCAACATGCCGGGAAACACAACGCTCATCGCTCCCTCTTCCTCAAGCTGCCGTGCACTGGCCAACTTCGAGATGCTGCTCAAAGAGTCAACGGCCTTAACCTGTCCAATCCCCGGATCGATCACAGCCGCAAGCTGCACGTAAAGCCCTTCCCGTCCCACGGCATAGAACGGGATGACTCCTCCCTGCCATTCATCAAAGTGCGAGACGGCTTCTACACATCGAAGTACATCGAACGTGCGCAGTGCGGCAAGGCTATCCCCGAGCCAGATCAGATCATCGGCCAGCTTATGCAGCACCCCGAAATAGGAATGTGCAGGCTTTCCGTATATCGGATAAGGCTCATGGGGACCGACCCCGGACGTATTCAGCACCAGTACAGCGCAGCCGGATCGACACGTCTCCTGAATCCATTCCCAGTGCTCCTTCAATCGGCGGGTCCCTCCCCGCCAAACAGCAACGGTCAACGGCTGTTTTCGCCCGACTGCACCCCCGGCAAGTCGGAATACATAACCGCTGTTCATGATGCCTTCCTGCGACCACCACAGACGGTAATCGGCCTCAAGACCCTCCACCACGCCTAGCCGGATCACGCGCGGATTCAATTCGCAAGGCTTGCGGAAAGCGTAGATCCTCTCCTGCAGCCACTTCCTTGCTTGATCCTGTCTTTGCTGCGTGGGCAGCAAGGACCGCGCCTGGGCCAGTCGATCGCAGCGATCCTCATTGAAATTCCTGATCGATCTTGCATCCGCATAATCCCGGTACACCTGACCGCTGGAGCAGCACCACAGATTTTCCGACGGCAATGCCTCTATCTTCATTTCATAAGCTGCATTCACCCTCACCTGAAGATGCTGAACAAAAAATGCTGCCGCGGCCTCTGCCAATCGGTCCGTATAGCGATGCGTGGAGGCATCGGTCACAAGCTGCACATGGTCTGGGTGACCCAGCAGCTCCCAGAAACGCCGGCTGCGATCAACGGTACGCCGCGTACCTTCAATCGGGAAGAAATCATATTCCACCGCCAGCACAAGCAGCGGCTTCGGCGCAAAAGCGATGAGCAGATCCTCATGGTCATAACCAAGTCTGGTTAATCCCGGCCATACCTGCTCGGCATCCTGCACGCCCCCGGCATGCATATACAGCTGCCGGTTCATGATGAAGGTGGCGGGAGCTGCCGCCGCAATGCGTTCATCGCAGACCATCATCATGGCCGTCTGGGTTCCGCCGCCGGAGTTTCCCGTTACGCCAATCCTTGCCTCATCCACCTCAGGCCGCTCGCACAAATAATCCACGGCCCGCATGGCATCATGAACGAAATAGCGTGCAATGCTGTCTCCGAGCCAGTGACACTGAAACCCGCATTGCTGATGCTCTTGCGTGCCCCAAATGCGGCTCCCTTCCTTCTCCTCCGAGTTACAGAAGCTAAGGCGCTCTCCCTGTCCTATCGGATCGATAGCCATCACAATCAGGCCCGCCCGGACAAATTGCTGGATGACACGCTGATAATAAGCGTTGTGCTTGCCTTCGAACTCGTGACCGCTCAGGAAGAGGACGGCCGCGGACCGCTCCTCCCGATGATCGGGCAGGTACAGATTCGAGGTGACATAATATCCCGGACTGGACTCAAACACGACTTTCTCTACCTGAAAGCCAGCCCCACGAGTCACACCGGTCGTGCGCCCCTTAAGGAAGGGATCCGATCTGACACCTGACGCTTCACCGAACCCCCTCGCCTTCCGGATCGAACGTCCCTTAAGCGGAGCGCTGTCAAGCGATTTATCCTCCCCGGTTGTCGGCCCTTCCTCCGTTTCCGGATTCGCAGAGACATCGGGAAGCCCGCCGATGGACCTCAGGAAAGCCTCCCTGATCTCCACCTGTCGCACTCTTGCCGCCTCGGGCGTGACGATGGCATCCCGTATGGCGTCCCCGGCTGCAAATGCAGCATCGGAGCGGTCAAATACATGCGTCTTCAACTGATCCCGCGTGTCATATAAAGTACAGATATACTGCTCCAGTTCCTGCACGCTGTTCATCTCAACGAGCTCCCATTAACGAAATTCGGTGATATATCCGGGAGCGTAAGGGCCCTGCCTTCGGCAATGGAGCGGTTGGCCGTAGCGCCGATCAGAAGGGATTCCGCGCCTACCGAGCTATCCGCTTGCTGCCCTAGCGGGTCGTCAATTCCCCCTTCAAACAGCGCCTTGCGCAGCTTCGCATCACCGCCACCATGACCGGCGGCCGAGGTATTAACCTCTACAACCTCCTCGGAGCCATCGGTTCGGTAAATATGAATCCTGCTTGCTTCCCCTTGCTTCATATCCGCATTACTGTATATATTTGAGACTTCAATTCGCCCTTTACTGCCGTTGATTGCGGCGCGCCATCCCTCATACGGGCTGTATGCGACCAGGGAATAGGTGAGCATCGCATCATTGTCATACCGGACGTTGACCGACATCGTATCGTAAATATCGATCCGGCTGTCGAACAGGCAGCGGTCCCGAATATATCCGTCCTCTTCTTCAGCCTGATGATAGTATTGTTCAATGAACGGGTCCTTCTCGATATCCATATAGAACTCGCAATCGGCTTTCCGGTGACAGGTCAGGCACCTTGCTCCATGCTCCTGCCGATCGTCACCATACACCCGTCTCGTTCCGAAAGCATGCACTTCAGCGGGACGGCTGTCCATCCACCAGTTCATGATGTCAAAGTGATGCGTGGACTTGTGCACCAGCAGTCCGCCGCTGTTCTTCATCTCGGCATGCCATCTGCGGAAGTAATCCGCTCCATGTCTTCGGTCCAGAAACCACTCCAGATCCATGTGGTAGATCTCGCCGATCGCCCCTTGAAGCAGCAGTTCCTTCACGGCTGCAAAATATGGCGCAAACCGCAGGTTGAAGGTGACCGTCACCTTCTTGCCGCTCGCCTGCTCCGCTTGCAGAATTTCACGGCATTTGTCTTCATCAATCGTCATCGGCTTCTCGCTGATGACATCACACCCGGCGCTCAAAGCTTGCACGATATAAGTGTGGTGCGTATAATCCGTACTCGCCACGATGACCACATCCGGCTTCGCAGCCGCGATCATCCCGTGGAAATCGTCATATACGGGAATTCCTCCGCACTCCTCGCTAAGAAAGCGCGCCCGCAGCGGATTGGCATCATATACGCCTTCAAAGGCCGCGATGTGACTCCAGTCCGTTACCATCGGCTTAGCAAACATATACAGCGCTCTGGATCCAGCGCCGACCAGCACGTACTTCTTCATGTCGTAAGTTCCTCCTTCAGCCCTTCAGCCCTGTCGAAGCGATACCCTGAACAAATTGCTTCTGCGCGAACAGATAAACCAAGACAACAGGCAGTGTCGTAATGACGGCCCCTGCCATCAGCAGCGCTTGGTTGACATTCTCCGATTTCAGGTAGAGCAAGCCGAGCGGCAGTGTATATAATTCCTTGTCTTGCAAGTAAATCAAGGGTCCCAGCGTGTTGTTCCACGCGCCCATGAAGGTGAATACCCCCAGCGCAGCCAGTGCCGGCTTGCACAGCGGCAGATAGATTTTGAAGAATATGCCCGGAGGGCTGCAGCCATCAATCGTAGCCGATTCATACAGCTCTTTAGGCAAGGACTTGATGAACTGATGCATCAGGAAAATACCGAACGCCCCGCCCAGAAAGCTGGGCACAATCAAAGGGTAATACGAGTTCAATGCGCCAAATTCTTTCCAGATGAAATAGGTTGGAATCATCGTCACTTGAGACGGTATCATCAAGGTTGCCAGCATGATCATATAGATGAGACCCCGCAGACGGAAGGTGAACATCGCAAGCCCAAAGGCCACAAATGCGCTGGAGACCAAGGAACCTACCATCTCGATCGAAACGATGAAAAAACTGTTCATGGTGTAACGACCGAAGTCGATTTTGTTCCATATCGTCATATAGTTATCCCAATTCATCGGATTCGGGATTAACTGCGGCGGCATCTGCGAAATGGCGCCTACCGTTTTCAGCGACGTAGACAACATCCATATGAATGGGAACACCATAAACACCGAACCAACGATCAGCAGCAGGTACATAAGCACCTTAAGTAAGGGGTGAGTGGTCTTAGTCATAGTGCACCCACTTCTTCTCGAAATACTTCTGGAACAGGGTGAAGACTAGAATGATGACAAACAGCAGCCACGCCGTGGCGGATGCAGGGCCCATTTTGAAGAGCAGGAACGCATCCCGGTACACCAGCAGATTCGGAACCATATTCCGTTCCGGGATCCCCGTGGTGATGGACCCGAACAAACCGAGGAACACATCAAATGCCTGAAACGCCGATATGGTCGACAAAATCATCACGAGATACACCATCGGCGTTACCATCGGGAACACAACCTTCGTCAGCTGCTTCCAGCCATTGGCGCCGTCGATTTGCGAGGCTTCCAGCACCTCCTTCGGAACATTTTGCATGCCTGCCAGAATCATGATCATGGATTGTCCTACACCCTTCCAGACCTGAACGATTGCGATGCTGGAGATCACCATCAGCCAATTACTGCTATCAATCCATTTCACAGGGTCGAGCCCCATGGATTCCAGTGCCCAGTTGATGACACCGTATTGGTAGTTGAACATCCATACCCATACCACGCCACCGGCGATCCACGGGGTTACGACGGGCAGGAAGTAGAACAGGCGGAACAATCCCTTGGCCCGAATGGCCTGATTCAGCATAAAGGCGATCACAAACGCCATGATTGTCTGAATCGGTACGAAAATGAGCGCAAACACAAATACATTTCGGATGGACACCCAGAACTCATGTTTGTTCAAGACGCGAACCCAGTTGTCCAGCCCGATCCATCTTGGCGCGTTAAACAAATCCCACTCCGTGAAGGAAATATACGTGGAGAACACAATCGGAAATAAGAGGAATACCACGACGTTAACGACAAATGGCAATGTGAATATATAGCCCCAGTATCCTTGTTTCTGCATGACACACCTACCTTTCGATAGCGGGAAAGAGGTGCAATCCGCTACTTCGTCAAGACTGCACCCGCTCTGATCCCATGAAGCTATTTACTGGAGTCCAGCACTTCCTGAACCTTGGTATGAATATCTTTCGCGCCGTCCTCAACTGAAACATTGCCTACCATGATTTCATTGACCACCTGCTGCACCAGAATGCGCCATTCGCTCCAGGTAGCATTTTCATCCAAGGTAACGCCGCCTTCATCAATGCCGTCCGTGAAAGCTGCCTTGTTCAGCGGTTTCGTTGTACTGTCCTTCAATTGATCCAACGCTGACTTCTTCACAGGCAATGTGGAACCCGTCTTGACGATCATGTCCTGTACTTCGTCGCTGAGGTAATATTTCAGGAACTCCCAGGCAGCACCCTTGGATTCCTGCTTCGCTCTGGAGGAGACAAGCCAGGTGTTGGCTACCATCGGAACATAACGCTTGCCGTCAACGCCTTTCGGAATTTTGACAACATCCCAGTTCGTATCCGCAAAGCTCTCGTTCATATTCACCTGCAAACTGTATTGGAGGAAATACATCGCCGCCTTGCCGCTTGCAAATACTTCGAGCTCGCCGCCGTTCGCTTTCAGAAAGTCGATGTCCGCAAAATATCCCTGGTCCAGCCCATCGTACAACTGCTGCAGCCCGGTTGCAGTCTTGGGGTCGTCAAACCGCGATTTCGTCAAGGTATCATCCAGTGCGGATCCGCCTGCCTGCTTGATCCAAGGGAACCATCCGTTGGTTATGGAGAACGATCCGATAAATCCGAATTGACTCGTTCTGTCTCCTTCCTTGACCGTCAGTGCCTTGGAGGCTTCGATCAGATCGTTATAGGTCCAGTCATCCGTCGGCACCGCGACGCCAGCTTTCTCGAAAACATCCTGGTTATACGCGAGTGCAATCGGATTAATGCCATGAGGCACACCCCAGACCTTGCCGTCGGGTGCCTTGGCCGAGAACAAACCGTCGATATATTCGTCTGCCTTCAGATCCGCTTCAATGTAGGAGGATAGATCCTCTGCTACACCGCGCTGTCCGTAGCTAAGTATGGTAGCGTTCTCTTGGAACCAGACATCCGGCATCGTGTTGCCTGCGATTTGTGTGGCGATCTTGGATGTGAAGTCCCCCCACGGCGCTTCTTGAATTTCAACGTTAATGTGCGGATGGGAGGTTATAAATCCATCGATAATTTCCTTGCTCGTCACCTCGTAGCTTCCAGGCAGCCCAATCTTCAGGGTCACTTTCTCTTTATTGTCTGTTGATTGATCAGGTGATGCCTCCCCATCGGTTGACCCGCCGGATGAGGAGCATGCGCTGAAAATCATCATAAACGCCAGCATCAGGGAGATCGCACTAAACTTCTTCGACATTGAAAACCCTCCTTTTTTTGTTTAAAAATAGGATTGCGTGTTTTCTGCTCCAGCTCATTCCAAATGTTTTAAAATTTATAGTAATCGATTTCTGTACCGAGTATAACATGGAAGCCCTTTCTTGAATAGAGTTTTCTATTATCTAAATAATGATTTTTATTTCACAAGTCCGAGGTCAGGCTTTGTATAAGGTATTACGAGGTTTATTAGGCATAGTTTTCCACATGTTGTTACTGAATGGGATCAAGTCATTATTCAGTAATCGATATCTTTTTAACGCAAAAAATAAAGCCCGAGCAATACCTGCTCAGGCTTTATTCCGCTGCATCATTTCCCCTCGCCCCGGATATCCCGGATCGACTTTCTCTCCAGCAGCTTAGGTTGAAGCATCACGTCAAACATCGGGCTGTCATCGCCCTGCATCATATCCAGCAGCATTTTGCAGGCCATCTTCCCCATCTCATAATCTGGCTGCTTAATCGTCGTGAGCGGCGGATGAATCATCTGTCCCACGTCGATGCCGTCAAACCCCATAACCGAAACCTGCTCCGGCACCTGAATATCGCGCTGGGACAGCTCGTTGATCACACCGAAGGCCATCATGTCATTGCATGCAAAAATCGCCGTCGGCTGCGGCGAGTGCTCCAGCAATTTCTGCGTCAGCTGCTTGCCGGTATCGAATTCGGTGATGGCATTGTACACTTCCTCAGTCTGAGACTCGACCACCAGCGGCTTCAAACCCGCGTCCTTCATGGCCGACATGTAACCCTGGTGAATGCTTCGGCGGCTAGGACGATCCAGCTTGGAAGTAACATAACCAATGCGTTCATGCCCCTTCTCCTGCAGATGCTTGGTCGCCAGGTAGCCTGCTTTATGGTAGTCGAACTCAATCTGATTGACGTTGTCCTCATCGATCTTCTGGTCAATTGCGATGACATTCAAGCCAAGCTTCATCAATTGTGTCAGTTGACTCTTGTCCTTGGAAATCGAGGAGATAATCAAGCCCTTGACCTGTTTCTCCATGATCGTCCTTAAATATTCATCCTCCAGCGCAGGATCTTGCAAGGAATTGCACACGATAACGGTAAAGTTATTCTGCCGGGCTACCTCTTCGATCCCGAAAATGACGGAAGAATAAAACGGATTCACAATAGAAGGAATGATGACTCCGATCGTATTGCTGCTATTCTTCTTCAGCTGTTTACCCAGCATATTCGGGATATAATTGGATTCCTTCGCGATTTGCTGGATACGCTCCTTAAGCTCCTTGCTGACAGGATAGCTGCTGTTGCTCAACACGCGTGAAACCGTCGCCGAAGAAACGTTTGCCATCTTGGCTATATCATGTATCGTGGTCGGCTTCTTCATAGTATCCCTCACTTGTAGTAATCGTTTACTATAGTAAAGTATACAAATAGCTGACATAGAAAGCAATAGAAGCTGGAGGACTTTCGTTTGCCCATCAACTTACTCAGTCAAGCGGCAGCAGACTGATAAATTGAAATGGCGGTACAAGGATTACCCTGAGCACCGCCATTTCTCTATTTAACATTTTTCGGCAACTACTGCTTATCAAGTCCCTCTTTCAGAGCATCCCACATCGGACTGTCGATCTCTATTCGAGGCGGCTGCTCTCCCTTTTCAATTGCCTCCCAGTACTTCCAATTCGGCTTTTTATCTCCCATCTCGTAATCCATCCCGTCCCAAGTGTCTTCTCTGAATGCGTAGAACGCCCAATGCCAGCCATATTCGTTAAATATGGATATCAAATCGGCTAGATATTGATCTGCTCCGGTTACCATCCGGTTAATCCCGAACTCCTCGGCAATAATCCGATTGGCAGGAACGTTATGTTCAGCCGCCCATTTGGCAACGGGCTCCAGAAATTGTTTTAAAGTTTCTTTGTTGAATTCCTTTTCTGTTTGCTGTTCTCCAACCTTCACTTTTCCCGGATATTCAATTGCAAGGCCCTTTTTCTTGTTCTGACTTGTCAGTTCATAAGGCTCATACATATGGAAAGCGTATAACACGTTATCATCCTGCACCGGCTTCAAATATTGGAATGCCCACGGCGTGGCATATAGGCCCGAGTTTAAAATAATGGGTGTGTCGGAATCCACCGTTCGAATGGCCTTGACGATAGTATCGTACAGCTTGTTCAAGTCTGCGGCTGTGCCCTCAACCCCCTTATACCATTCGGCATAATCCTCAGTCCAGAAATCGTGAAAGCCCGTCGCCGTTTCGGGATGCGGCTCGTTGATCAGATTGTAACCAATCACCGCCGGGTGATCCTTCAATCGGCTTGCAAGATCTCTCCAGAAAAGTGCTGCTTGTTCATGATAAGCTTCATCTTCCCATATCCGATCATCGTTCTTCTTGTTATTAAACTGCCTCCAGCGGTCTCCCGGGAGACTGAGGACAGTCAGCACTACTTTGGAGCCGCGAGCTTCAGCCGCATCCAGATCGCCCTTTAATTTAGCAAAATCCTCCTCCACCAAACCTTCATATTGATCTGCATTCCCAATAAGGAAGTCACGGTCCGGCTTCAAGTCCGGCTGGTCATTAAACAGAAAATCACGGTCCTTGGCCCATTTGTCCGGGGCAAGCCGAATAAACTCGATATAACGTTCCTTGGCGGCTTCGTAATTCTCCGGCAGCGATTCGGAGTTCATAAAGTTTGTCCCTTTGCGCTGCTGGTTCCAAAATGTAATTTTGCCCTTGGGCTCCTCTTGTATTTGCCCAGATCCATTCTCCCCATTTACCGGGGGCTTGGTGTTAGGAGCGGGTTCACCGCATCCGGCTACGAGCATTACAATGGATGCCAGGAGGAGCAGCCCGGAGGCTCTCCAGCGCCTCTTCACCCGGTGCCTTACCGCACTTTGGGAACTAACGCGTTGCGAAATACCTCCTGCGTTTCTTTTTTTGAATTGTATTTTCATATCATCACCTCAGAACCTACTCTAACCCCGGTTTGTTACACGAATGTGACAATCCATCATGCCCATTGGTCTTACTGCTGTCTGCATGCACAAAAAAAGACCGCCAGGGTATCCCTGGCGGCAAAATATATGGTGGAGGAAGGAACTTCATCGTTCAGTAGGAATAAGGAGCAGCTAAAAAATGACTGAGATTACACTTCAGGCGTTCCGTAAGTTGCAAACCAGCCTTTGATGGTATTGAAATCATCTGTAAAGGACAGGGAGAGCTGCAGCAGCACACGCGCTTGTTGAGGACTCAGGTTGTCACCTGAAATGATGCCTTCCCCGCCGCCGTATACGCTACCGGAGCCTGTCCGGGTCGTTGTTACGAAAACCACCCCCTTCTCGATCGCTTCTTTACGGGCCGCACTCATCTCTCTCGAGATACCGCCTGCGCCGGTACCGGAAGTGACGATGCCTTTTGCTCCGTCGGCAACAAAGCCTTTAATCGCGCCGCCGCCAGCTTCCTGATAGGAAACCGCAATCTCAACCTTCGCCAAATCCGCTTTCGTGATTTTGCTCAGGTCAAATACCGGCTTCCCTTCTCCCTCTGCCTTCATTGCACGAAGCGGGGCACGATATATCCGTATATTCTCATCGTCGATATATCCGACTGCGCCGAGCATCGGCGTTTCGAAAGTGTCGGTGCGGTAGTCATTGGTTTTGGTTACGCCGCGCGCCAGATGGATCGTATCATTCAGCATGAGCACGGTACCGAAGGATTCTGTGCGGCCGCTTCCGGCAAGCTTGATGGCATTGTACAGGTTCGCTTGGGCATCGGAACCGATAACCGTCCAAGGTCTCATGGAGCCTGTAATCACCACAGGCTTATCGCTTTGCACGGTCAGATCAAGGAAGTACGCAATCTCTTCCATCGTATCTGTTCCCGTTGTGACAACAACGCTGTCATACACCTTCAGGGCTTGGTCGACGGTCTGGGATAGATCATACAAGTCCGCCATCGTATAGGCGCTGGATCCGGAGTTGCCGAACTGGAGAGTGCTGATATCCGCAATCTTGTCCGTGTTCGGGAGTTCACCCACCATGTCTTCAATCTTCAGCGTACCCGCCCGGTAAGATTGGAAGCTGGTGGCATCTGTCGATTGGCCTGCCAATGTCCCGCCTGTCGCAACTACCAGAACATTAGGTTTCGCCGACTGCTTGGCAGCTTGCGATAATGGAGGAACCGTCGTATTTCTTCCAGGCGCCGCAGGGGTCTGTGCAGGGGCTGGCGTACTAACCGTTCCCTTGACTTCCGTCACCGCAGCAGCGTGCGCCGCATAACTTCCGATCGGGGATAAGGAAATAACAAAAGCAGTTATTGCAGCGGTACTCCAGACGGCTATGGGACGTTTTGACTTTGGTTTCATCATTGCACTCTCCTTTGATGTTTATGTCATATTAACTGACTCAATAATATGTATTCGTTAGCGTTATTCTATTTAATGTTAGTTAATATAACAAAATTGACATGTAATAGAAAAAGCGTTTACAAATAGAGATATGAAACGATATTCTTATATTTTTAGCCATTTTCAACAAATTGAAAATATTAAATCCCAAGATTCGGGAGGGCTTCTATTTATATATAAACCTTATCAATGTGTTATATAACATTACATATAAGGCGATGTATTTATCATTGAATAAAAAAAGGATAGCCCACACCATCCGGTTGGACTATCCTTTTGCAACTCACTCTTTATCCATGTTAATCCGACAACATCGCAGGTTTGCTTCATTCAGCGAATACGCTTCGGCCTCAATCTGCCAAAGGCGGTTTCATTGCTGCATCCTCCCATAACAAGGGCTGACACTGACGCTATCAACATCATTCTAATTTTATTCATAATCCTTACTCTTTATCGTCCTTTGTATTTGTATTCGAGGTAATATGGAACTCTTCCATCATGTTCCGGAAACGTACGCCGAAGCCTTCCGAGGCCTCCAGGAAATACTGCTGCTTCACAACAAAGCTGCCGCCCTGCCCGTTATCAAAAACATAATACCGCACTACCGGATCGTCCCACTCTTTACCGCCGGTTCCGCCAATGGCACGCACTTCCCAGCCTTGAACCGGTTCCTCGACCAGATTCGACTCTACCTTCGGATAGTCTTGCAGCTCACCCTGGATTCGCTCCGCTGCAGCTTTAGGGTCGATGCCCTCCTGCGAGATTTCCATGAACACTTCCGGATAGCGGCCATCCGTCGGCTTCTCCTTCAATTCAATGCGGTCAACGTCCGCTCCATGAACCATCTTAAACCGGCTCTCATCTATATAAATCACGTAATCCGCACCCTCATGCAAGGAATCCACACTCGTTTCCGGCATCCCTTCAAGCTCCTGCTCCACCGTTTTCTCTGGAGCAAACCATTCCTTCACCTGATCGATAAAAGCCTGGACAGGCACCGTCTGAAAACTGACGGCAAACACGATCGCTGCTGCGGCTGCGGTTCCCACGATCCAGCCGGCAGCTCTTCGCCGAGGCCGGCGCCTTACCTTCGACTCGCGCGGAGTGAATGGCGCTTCGGATTCGGCCTTTTGCGGCGCAGGCTCACTATGAATACGCTCTTTAATCGACGTCCATATCTCATCTTTATATTGCATCGCATCATCCGTACCCTTCTCTAAGCTGTCTTTAAGCTGTTTATCCAATGGATCACGTCCCATGCTGATTCCCTCCCCTTTTTTGCAGCATCCATTCCTTTAACTTCTTTCTTGCTCTGAACAATCTGGATTTCACCGTGTTGACGTTCAGCTCCATCATGTCGGCAATATCCTTCTCGGCAAAATCATTCAAATATTTCAGAATCACCGGGATCCGATGCTCGTCATCAAGCCGCTGTACCATCTCGTATACCTCACCATGCCGGTCGAAATCGTAGGTGTCGGTTTCCGAAGGAAGATCCCGCTCCTCCGAAATCTCGGAGGGCACCATCCTCGAATGTTTCTTCAAATACCGGTTGCACTCGTTGTAGAGAATCCGGTTGAACCACGGATCGAAGGGCCTGCTCAAATCATAGGACCCCAGATTGCGGTAAACCCGGATAAAGGTTTCCTGGACCACATCGGCAGCGCTTGCCGCACTTCCGGTTACCGCCGTTGCCGTGCGAATCGCCCGATCCGCATATAACCGGTATAGCTCTTCAAAACCTTCATCGCTGTATTCTGTTTTTAGTCGTTGTATAAGGTCATGTACCAAACCGTGTTTCCCTCCTTCCACTTGGCCAATCACTTATAATACCCTGCCATGCCGGAGAAAAGTTTTCGATATTTATTTTTTTAGTATCTCACAAAAAAAGAATACCTCGATGCCGCACGGCCGAAGTATCCTTTATCAATATTATACCCTGAAATTACACCTGTGCCGGTATCGGCTCGATTGGGGTCGTGTGATGGTTCATCGGCTCTGCCTGCTGCTCTGCCTTGCGCAGGTACTTCTGATTGCGCCAGCGGAAGTAAGACAGCGCACCTCTCAGATATTCGTCAGCGATCATGCACGAATAGATACCGATCAGTCCCCAGCCCATATGAACGCCGAGCACGTAGGACAGCACCGTGGCGACCAGCCACATCGAACCAAGGGAAATATACATCGTGAACCTCGTATCGCCCACAGCATTGAGTGAGTTGCCTAGTGCCATGTTGAGCATTTTGCCCGGCTGAAGAATCAGGTTCATGCCCAGCAGAGAGGCCCCGATTGCGATGATGGTCTGATCATTGGTAAACATGCCAAGCAGCTGCTTGCCGAATACAAACAAGATAAAGCCGTTAACAACAACATAAATCGTGCCAAAGCCCAGCGCGCGGTAGGCGCTTCGGTAGGCCTCCTTCGTACGTCCTGCCCCGAACAGATGGGCAATTTGAATTTGGGCGGCCATCGCGATGGACGAGCCAAGCAGGAAGCAGAAGGATTCGAGTGTATTCATATACGTGCGGGCAGCGAGCTCCGCAGCGCCAAGCGTAGCAATGAAGGTGTAAATGATGAGCTGCGAGAACACCCAGCAGGACATATTCACCCCGAGCGGCCAGCCAATTTTTAATACCTCGCCAAACAGCGGACGGTCAAACACTCGGAATTCTCTCCACTTGACCCGGTATTCAAACGAACGCAGGAATATATAGAGCAGCAGCAGAACAGCGAGCAGACGGCTGACCACCGTCGAAATTGCCACACCGGTTAGCCCCCACTGCGGGAAGCCAAAGGCCCCGAAAATAAAGCCGTAGTTCATAATCACGTGGATAATGTTCATGCCAATGGCTACGTACATGGGGGCTCGGGTGTTCCCGGTATTGCGAATGACGGTGCTCATCGTCGCCATCATGGCAATCAGCACCATGCCGCCCCCAACAATCGAGATATAGGTGCCGGCAAGTGGAAGCAGGTTCTCCGGCAATTGAAGCACAGCGGCAATCTGCTCCGGCACAGCAAATAAGATCACGCTGCATACGATGCCGATTAAGGTAGTCACACTTAGTGCCATAATCGCGATCGTTCGGGCATCCCCTGATTTGCTGGAGCCGATTTTTTGCGCAATGAGGATACCGGCACCGCTGGCAACTGTCATAAACAGCGTTGTCATCGCCTGAAAGAGCTGATTGGAGAAGCCTACCACCGCAACCGCGTCATCAGATATACGGCTAACCATCAATGTATCGACTGCTCCAAGCAGAAACTGCAGGAACAGCTCAATAAATATAGGCCACGCAAGGACCCATAGTGTAAATTTGCTTGTGTTTTTATCCAACATTCCAACCTCCACCCATGATGTAAGGGTTAAACACAATTCATGATAAAACGGTCTTTAACCTTCTCAAATTATAGATGGTATACTGGAGTTATAATATCATTTTCCGAACGAAAAATATAAAAATTCAAACCTCGAGGATCACGAAAGGGCTTTCCTATGACCATCCTGAATTTCACCGTTCCGCCGCTTCCGGAATATATCAATAGCGGTCTCACCCGGGCTCCCATCCATGGTGGACATCCCAACCGCAAGAACATCGGCATTTTCGATCTGCTCGTTGTCATAAAGGGTCGGCTTGATGTTACAGAGAATGGCAATCCCTATGAGATCAAACCGGGCATGTATCTCATCCTGCGGCCCGATACGCATCATTTTGGTACAAACGGATGTACCGAAGAGACCGATTATTACTGGCTCCATTTCCAGACCTCCGGGGACTGGCATGCCGACGAGACCGTCCAGGCGCCAAGAAAAGAGGAGGTGCCGGAGCTGAAAGCGATGGCGCCGAACTATTTTACCGTCAAAATCCCCCAGTTCGGCACCCTGCCTCAACCGGAGAAAGCCATGGAGCTGCTGGCAACCATGTCCTCGCTGGTTCAGTACGGCCATCAGGCCAAATTTTTATGGCGGCAGCAGGTGGTTTTTCAAGAGCTCATTGAACAGCTGGCCGCCTCACTCGATACGCCGGTATCCTCGCCTTCGTCCGCTTGCGCCGAACGGGCCGCAGCTTATTTGCGGAAGCATTATCGTGAGGAATTCAAGGTGCAGGAGCTTGGTGACCGCATCAACTTTCACCCTGTGTATATTGCGCGCTGCATGCAGAAGGAATTCGGCTGCTCGCCTGTTGAATATTTGCAGCGCTACCGGATCGAGCAAGCCAAGATGCTGCTGATGCAGACGGATTTCAATATCAGTCGTATCGCAGAGGAGGTCGGATTCAACCATGCGGCCTACTTTACCTCCTGCTTCACGAAGCAGGAAGGCATATCTCCGCGGAAATATAGACAGCGGTTCTTTATGAATTAAAATCATTTTCGACAAATTCGAGAAAGTGACTTGCATCCCGTGCGGGAAGTCTTTATAATGAGAATTAGCCACATGATAATGATTATCATTACCGGACAAGTGAGAATGTGTTGAGAATCTATGCAACACTTGAGGTTACACCTGTTTCGCTTGGAGAGTCTATAGATAAAAGGAGAGCCGATTGACTTATGAAAACGACTTCCCGCCGCTGTTCTCTGCAAATGGATGACTATCTGGACCTGCTGAATCTCGCCATCCAGCTCGGAGACGTGAAATGGCAGAAAGAAATCACCCGCAAAATGGAAATGACGCTGTCCATGCTGGAAACAGCCGCCCAGTAAATATAGAAGACACAAGGATTACATAATCCTGTATATAGGAAAGACACCCATCGACTAAGTTCCAGGCATGAACCAGGAACCCCGGTAAGGTGTCTTTTTTTGCTATGTATGAATGCCTTCTACTTGACCGAATAACCATGAAGATCTTGCCCCAAACGTTTGTTAAGCGCTACCAATCCGTCGTAATTGGATATATTCAGCGTCACCTCGGCACCCTCCTGCGACTCTGGTAGATAGTATACCTCGCTCATAAGGGAGAGCAGCGCTTCCGAATCCCGCATGATGAGAGCGTACTTATCCTCGTCAGCTTCCAGGAAACGACCGTTCTCTGCGTAGCTGTCCCGAATGCTATCCGACAAGGTCAGCATCTTCTCCGCAATCGGGTTTAACAATGAAGAATGGACAGCCTTATCCGCCGTCCTGGAATATGCTTCAATCGCCGCAAGCTTCAATCGAACCTCCGCCAGGCGCGCTTCATGAAGCGGCATCGACTTCAACTCCAGGATGTCGGTATAGTGGCTCCATATTTGAGCAAGAGACGTCCCCAATACGCTTTCCAGGGTCATTCTCGCCCCCTGCTCCATCCTCTTCTGATGCTCAAGCACAACAACGGTACATACAACAATTAAGGCTACAATCCATACCCAGACCCATTTGGCCGATTTCGACATGACACACCTCCAACTCTATTTATTTTACCATAAAAAGGATAAACCAAGAGGTTGGATATCTCCTCTCACTTAAAAAATCCCGCCATTTTCCAAGCGCAGAAAACGGCAGGATGATAAGGGATGCACAGGAAATGGCAGCCAGGCTATCCCTGCTGCAGCCCGGCATCCGTCTGAACCTTAATCCGGAATTCATGCGGCGAGATCCCTTCAAGCTCCTTGAACACACGTGAGAATTGCTTGATGTTCTCGAACCCGACGGCTTTGCCTATGTCTGTAAGCTTCAGTGTCCCATCCTGGATTAGATCTTTGGCCTTGGCAATTCGCAGCTTCTTGAGAAAGACCACAAAGTTCTCGCCCGTATGAGCCTTGAACGCTTCACTGAAATAGGAATAATTCAAAGAAACATGATTGCTGACCATCGCCATATTAAGCGGTCTATGGAAATTCTCCTCCATGTAACTCTACAGCCGACTTTGATCTCGGAATGCTCGCTGTGGGCGGAGCGGATGCCCTTGATGTATTCATTCACGTTAAGCAGCAGATGCTCCAGATTTCTGAAATACGCGTGAAAATGACGGTAATTGTCCATCGTGCCTACCTTGCGGTACAGCTTCAATACCTCCACCATAGACTCCCCGTAAATTCGAAACACTTCATCCAGTACCTGTTCATTAATCCGCTTGCTGACCTGCTCCAAATAATCAATGGCTACATGCGGCATATCCTCGATATGAAAAATATCCAGCAGCAGCGCCTTGATCTCACGCTCGCGTTCTGTACCCAGCATATTGCCCAGCTTGCGGATATCCTCCTCCGGCACCGGATAGGTATGCAGCGCTCCCTGAATATCGTCATGACTCATCAACTTAACGTTAGGATGTATGAACGTATAATTCATCGCGGTCAGGGCTTGCTTGTAGCAAGCCCGGATATCTTCCACCCGGAAACCCTCGCAGCTGATCCCTACGAAGAGCCCGTCCATCTCTCGCTCGGTAAACTGCCGTGCAAGCTCCTCGAATAAACCGTCCGGGCTCCCGATCAGCACAACCTTTCCTGTGCCGTCCAGGAAGCAAGCACTGATTCGCCCTTCGACAGAAGCCATTATATGATCAATCAGTTGCTTGAGCTCATTCTTGTTCATGGCATTGCCGTCTTCATACTTATACTTCATCACTGCAAGTCGGAACGGCTTCATAAACGTATCAAAGCCGATCTCTTTCGCCGCAGCTTCCATATCCTTGAGGGAACCTTCCGGCTGCTCTAACAACTCCTTCAGGCGATGGGCCTGCAGCTGCTGAAAATACACCTCGCTGGCCGCCATTCGTTTATGCACATCCGCCTGCCAGAGCAACGCTTCTTCCGTCTTTCTCAGCGCGGCGAACAGTTCATCCCGGCGGATCGGCTTAAGCAAATACTCCTTCACCTGATACCGGATCGCTGCCTTCGCATATTCAAAATCATCATAACCACTTAAGATTAGCACGATGGGCTTAACCCCCAGTGTGCTCTCCAGCTCAGTAAATGCCTCAATCAGGCGAATCCCGTCCATGACCGGCATCCGGATGTCTGTAATTACGATATCGGCCGGCTGCTCATGAAAGGAATCCAGCGCTTCCTGTCCCTGTGCAGCTATCCGGATATCGTATTGATCCGGGAACTCCCGTTCAATCATCATTTTCAGTCCATGCCGGATATTCTTCTCATCGTCTACGATCATCAGACTTCTCATGTCCACTGCCTCCTCCTGTTAAAAGAACCTTAGGGAACGTCATGGTCACCTGCGTGAATATTCCTTCTTCGCTCTTCACTTCGAGTCCATAATCGTTTCCGTAGAACAACCGGATTCGCTGGTGCACATTCCGAAGTCCGATTCCTCCAGCCTGTGCCCCTCCCCTTCCGTAGTCCCCGGATGGAAGGTCTTCATTGTCAACCGTGCGCAGACTCTCACCCAGCCTGCCCAGTCGATACGGCTCAATACCGATCCCGTTATCCGTTACGTTAATCGTAATTCGGTCCTCTTCCCATGCAATCACGTTGATCTTAACCCGTTTCTCCTGATCCAGCGCCTCTGGCCAGGCATGCTTGACGGCATTCTCCACAATCGGCTGCAGTGACATCTTGAGCACCTCAAGCTCCATAAATTCAGACGGTATGTTAAGCTCAAGCCATATCGGTTCATCAAAACGGATATTCATCACATCAATATAATTGCGGATATGACGGATCTCATCCCTCAGCTTCACGTACTCTCCCGACCACTTAAAGTTGTAGCGCATCATCCCGCCGAGCGAGGTCAGCGCGTCCGAGATCGTCCGCTGCCCTTCAATTTCCGCCAGCATCTTAATATTCTCAAGTGTATTGTACAGAAAGTGGGAGTCAATCTGACTATGCAGCGTCCGAAGCTCTGCCTCCTTGGTCACCGCTTGCTTCCTTACCCCTTGGGCAATCAGTTCGTTAATGGTTCGGATTAATTTGTTAAAATGATGCGCCAGCTCTCCAACCTCGCCGCCGCCCTGTATGGTCAGGCCCGCAGTGACTTCCCCTTTGCGGACTCTTTTCATTGCCTCCGTTAAACGCCTCAAACTCTTCAGGATGATGGAATTCATGTAGTACGTAATGATCGACAGCAGAATGATCAGCAGGATATTGGCTGCTATAATCTGCCCCTGGGCTTTGGATACGTTATTCAGAGCCCCTTCCAGCGACACGACATTCAGCACGTAAGCATGAAGCCGCTCCACCGGCGTTGCAATCAGCAAGAACGAGGAACCATTCACGCTGAATTGCGCATGCACCGTTTTTTCCAGATCATCGGCCTGCTGCCTCAGGTTAGCGAATTGGACCTCGACCTCTTCCCGCAAGCCCTCATGGCCGGTCATGAACGATTGGCTTCTGTCCATGAACAGCTGTCCCTCCTGATCTACGATCATCATCTGTGAGCTTTCATCCAGGATACCGGCAAAGGTCTTCGGAGCAAAGTACTTGAGCAGCATGTCAACCTGGACCACTCCGCTGTAACTCCCGAGATGGACCTGACGGATCAAGGATACCTTCGGCAATTCCTCGGACACATCCGCTGCGTAACGCTGTAAAATATCAGGGTCACGGTGGTTGAACACCCATAGTTCCCCACCGTTTAATTCCTTGATTTTAGAAAACCAGGGCTCACCGACAATCCGGTTCTCCTGAAATATAATAGGCCACATCTCCGTAACGTTCGGATTATCCGTAAATAAACGAAGGTGGGTAATGTTAGGGTTGTTCGTCTGAATTCGCTGCATGTCCTTAAATGGCCCCCAAGCCAACTCAATCAGCCATGCCGGTTCGGGTTCTTCACTCAACCGCAGATACTCCTTGATTCCATCATCCGAAATCGACAGCTGTGCAGCCATTTCGATCGCCTCAATCTGGTTAAGCATGTTCATCTTCTCGATCTCCAGCAGGAATGAGTTCTGGTTCAGCGCATCGCTAATATAGGTCTCCCGAATCTGCTTGAAAAAATAGTTCGATACGATGATGCTCGGAATGAGCAGAATCAATATATAGGCCGCAACCAGACGGCTCTGCATGGACCTGCGGCCAAACCAATAAGTAAACGATTGAATAAGCGATGCCATTCGTTTCACCATGACTGTCACATCCCGTTTTATGTAATGAACATACCCTAATCCAGAATGGACAAGGACAACAGCATCAGCCGATCGGATACAAACCCTATATTATCTCGTGATGCGACAAAAGGCACCCTATTTCGACAAAATCGAGGATAGGGTACCTAAAGCCTTCATTCTGTTCATCTACCAGATCGTAAACGAAATCCTTATTGCAGGAATTCCTCAAGCTTCTTCACGTTCTCTTCGTATTCTTTCTGTCTGTATTCATGCACTTTGGCAAATCCGAGCGATTCGCGTTTTTCCAAATAACCGTTCCAAATCTGATCAAACTCGGCATCGGTTTTGGCAAAGATCAGTTTCGGCAGTATTTTACCCCACTCGTTCATGACCTTGTCATTTATAATGCCTTCCTCAGAACTTGCATCCGGGTCCAATTGGTCAAATTGCGAGAAGCTTTCCGTCTTGCCGCGCGTCCAGTCTTCCAGCTGCTTGAACGGCTCTACAGCCGGAGGTGCCCAAGCAGGCGTAATATTGGTATCCATCAGCATCCAGAAGGTATGCGATGCTCCGTACTTCTTGTCGAACGCTCCGCGGTCGCTGTTCAGCAGCTGCGCAACTTCAGGCAGGAACTGGTCTTTGCCGTCAATCGTATCCCATGTTACGCCTTTTTCGCCAAGGTAGGTGTCACGCTGTCCTTCTTCGGAGATCAGGTAATCCAGGAAGCGGATGGCACGTGCTTTGTCCTTTACGTTCTTGGAGATCAATGTAACCGTCCAGCCGGAAATCGATGGACCGGACAGGGTCGGCTGATCCAGATTGGAGTTGGCCGGTCCGTCAACCGCGATGTACACGGAGTTCGGATCATTAGCAAACAGCGCGTTCTGCTGGTTCGCCATATCACTGCGCTGGTAGAGCATCGCGAAGTAACGGCCCTGTGCCATTTTCTCTTCCATTTGCGGACGTTTATCCACAAAGATATCTTTGGACATCAGTCCCTTTTCATTAGCAAGACGCAGGGTCTTGAGCCATTTTACATATTCCGGATCTGTCGTGCGGTCATTCAGCTTTCCGTCTTTATCCTGTGGAATGGCCAGAAAGTTCTGCAGGTAGCCTTCCAACGAGCTGTTGCCTTTTTCATGGAAATCATGCAGACCAAACGGAATGAGCGGCTGCCCGTTCACATCCGGGAACATTTTCTTGGCGTCCTCAAGCGCTTTCAGGAAACCTTCCGGTGTGCGCATCTCCGGGCTTCCAAGCGCCTCATACATGTCTTTACGTACCAGGAACGTTTGGTTCGACGTGATGTTGTCGCCAAACTTCTCATAGTCCTTCGGTGATGAGGAAGCATTCGGATAACCGTAGATGTTGCCGTCATCCTTCGTGTACCATGACACTTTTGCAGGGTCGGATACTTTATAGAAATACGGATCATACTGATCGGCCAATTCGTTCAGAGGCAGGACCAGATCGCCTTCAATCATTTTTTTGACAGCGTCTTCATACCATCCCAGCGTAATAAAATCGGGCAAGGTACCGGATGCAATCATCGTATTCATCTTCTCGGCTTCGTTCCCCGCCGGTACGATCAGGTTAAGATTCACCCCGGTCTTCTTGGTTACGTATTGGGAAGTAATATCCTCGCCCCATTTGTTCGGGAACCAGGCAAAGTTGATGTACCAGTCAAACGTAATCGGTGAAGTGTCAACTTGCCACCCCGGCTGATCCTGAGTCAGTTTCACTTCTTCTGCCGGTTTTTCCTCCTCTTTTTCCGACGCGCTATTATCACCGCCGGACGAGCATGCTGTTGTAAAGGCCATGACCAGTGCGAACATCAACAACAGAAGGCTCTTTGGCTTAAGCATCTTGCTCATGTGTTTTCCCCTTTTCTTATTTAAAAATATGATTATATAGAACTCCCGCCGGATGTGGCAAGAGAAGCTACCGCCTGTATATCTCTCTCCTCCCGGATTTCTCCGGAAGATGGGAGAGGAAAGCTTAACACCGACTTATCCCTTAATGGAACCAATCATCATCCCTTTGACGAAGTACCGCTGCAGGAACGGATATACGAATACAATAGGCGCAGTGGTCACCACCATGGTCGCCATTTTGATTGATTGCGATGTGACCGTCTTGGCAACACCGCCCGGAACCTGGGCCATCATCTGGTTGGAGCTGGATTGAGCCACAACCTTATACAAATACGTCTGGATCGGCTGCAAATCCGTATTGTTAATGTAGATAACCCCGGTGAAATAATCGTTCCACTGGAACACCCCATGAAAAAGCGCGATCGTCGCGATAACCGGCATAGACACTGGCAGCACCACCCGGAGGAAGATCGACCAGTCGTTGGCTCCGTCGATTTTTGCTGCCTCCTCCAGGCCATCCGGGATTTCCCGGAAGAAGGTCATGAAGATGATCAGATCGAAGAAACTGAACATTGCCGGAATGATGTATACCAGGAAGCTGTCCAGCATGTTTAAGTCCTTGATCAGCAGATAGGTGGGAATGAGGCCCCCGCCAAAGAACATGGTCACCGTTCCCATCAGAATATACAACTTGCCGCCAATCAGGCCTTTGCGGGAGAAAGCATACGCAACCATTGCCGTGAAGAGGACGTGGATCAACACGCCGATCACGGTTTTGGCCACGGTAATTCCCATGGCGGTCATGATGCCGGAGCTCTGAAACACCGCGCTGAAATTCTCGAAGCTGAATACCCGCGGCCACCAGTAGATACCTCCGCGCATGGCATCCTGCCCGTCGTTGAAGGCATTCACCAGCACGTACCAGATCGGGTATATCGTCAAAAAGCATACAATCAACATGCCGAAGTTGTTGAATATATCGAAGAAGGCTTCGCCTTTGGTTCTGCGTTTAAGCATGGAATTCCCGTCTCCCTTCCCGTTAGAATAGTGATGTGTCGTTCAGCTTTTTGGTAACCTGGTTCGCGATCAGCAGCAGGATAATAGCAATGACGGACTTGAACAGTGCGACTGCTTGCGCGTAGGAGTAACGTCCGTTCTGCATCCCGGTGTGGTACACGAAAATATCGATTACGTTACTCGCGCTTTCATTAAGCGAGTTCCGCAGCACCAAAATCTGATCGAAGTTGGAATTGAGCACACCACCGACCGCCAGAATGAAAAGAATGGAGATGGTCGATTTGATACTTGGAAGCGTAATGTACCACATCTTCTGGAACCGTCCTGCACCGTCAATCGTGGATGCCTCGTACATTTCAGGAGAAATGCTGGCGATGGCTGCCAGATAAATAATCGCAGACCAACCAAGCTCCTTCCATATATCCGAGGTGATGATGATCCCCCAGAAATATTTCGGTTCGGCCAGATACGTGATCGGCGCATCAATGATATTCAGAGCCAGCAAGATATTGTTGATAATTCCGATGTCGGCAAGCCAGGTCATCAGAATGCCGCCGAGTATAACCCATGACAAGAAGTGAGGCAGATAAGAGATCGTCTGGATTGTTCTCTTGTAGCGAACAGACCGAATCTCATTCAGGAAAAGCGCAAAGATAATCGGAAGCGGAAAACCGATGAACAGCTTCAGCAAGCTGATGCCGAGTGTGTTCCGCATGACGTTCGTAAAGTCCTCGTCCGAGAAAAACTCCTTAAAAATGCTCCAGCCCAACCCATGGGGCCTCGCCAATGGACTTCACAATGTTGAATTCTTTAAATGCGATGATGACACCGTACATGGGAATGTAGTTAAAGATGATCATCCACACAATGCCGAGCAGTGCCATAATTTGAAGATGCCGTTGACCGTAGAGCTTTCGGAGCCATCTTTTTCTATCAAGTTTCTTCTGATCCTGCGCAGAAGGTTCCCTCGATGGACCGACACCGGTTTCGGAAACGTCGGCATGAAGTTGATTTTGCATGGTTATGACCTCCAAGTTGATCCTATCAGATTGAAAACCCTTACATTCTCTATGTTTCTATTGTAGATCGTACTTTCCCTGCATGTAAGGTTTCAGATTTCGTTTCAAGGGGCTCATTTTTCGGGTAAACTCCCTCGATGAGAGCCCTTGTCCTCCCCATAACACAAAAAAAGGCATGAACAGCAGCTTCAAGAGCTGTCATTCATGCCTCAATCCTGCAAATGAATCCTGCTATCCGTGATCTAACCGATCACGTCAGCAGCATTATCCGCTTTTTCCAACGTATATCAAACGGTTTCCCAGTTAATCCTCTTTGTTTTCCTCACGCTGTTCCTGTTTACTCTCGTGTTCCTGTTGATACTTCTCACGCATCAGCTTCTGCATGATGAATTTCTCCTGATCGTTCAAGCCGCCTTGGTTCTCCTGAATGATCATGTTGTCGATGTTTCGCTTCAGTACCTCGGTTTGCGTGTTCAATACATTTCACTCCTTTGAATTTTGCGACCCCTATGCTGCGAAATCACTCTGAGCTCAGAATGTTAAGGGTACACATATTACTAACCATTCTCCTTCCAATGAAACAGAAATAGACGGATTTACCATAAAATCCGAAGGTAGCTTCAAGAAGAATTCGTATTTGCCCAGCGCTTTCTCTAGGTATTAGCTGCTATTTGCGTTCGATCTGAATCCCCTTAGCCAGAGATTTCTGTTGTTTATTGGTATTAACAAGCTGCGGCAGACTTCTCGATTCCTTGACCATAGGGGAATGACACAAATGGCATACCGGTTCCGTGTCGAACGCAAAATCGTCCCGCATCCACCCTTTGCAGTCTTCCTTTGTGCATGCCCAAACTTCCGTTATTTCTTCAGGAATACTCTCCATCGAGTTTTTACGCGAATACATGAACGCTCCTCCTTATTTTCGTCTTAGAAAACAGAAACGCCGTATAAAAGAAAACTGCCCTTAATGTCTCACATTAAGGGCAGTTTTCAATTGTAATTACAATTTAACAACGTTCTCAGCTTGTGGTCCACGGTTTCCTTCAACAATGTTGAATTCAACGCGTTGGCCTTCGTCAAGCGTTTTGAAGCCGTCGCCTTGGATCGCGCTGAAGTGAACGAATACATCGTTACCGCCTTCAACTTCGATGAAACCAAAGCCCTTTTCAGCATTAAACCATTTAACAGTTCCTGTTTGCATGGGGGAATCCTCCTTGATATATATTTACATGACCTTTTTTCTTCGCAGACGGAATAAAAAAATTCACATATTGCACAAGGTTACCAGAAATGACAACCCTCTACAATATGTGAATTCAGGTCGATTTCGATATTCATATCTTAACACATCTGGCCGCCGATAGCAAATACCAAACCAAAAGATTCTGCGTAAAATTATAAGCTGCCTTATTCGGCATCATTCCGATTAACCACAGCGAGGCATATACAACTCCCGGCATATGCCGGGAGCCATATATAGAGCCTGTATTTCACAAGGAAACGTTTACTTGAGCAGTTCCTCAATCGTTTCCTTCCACCGCCCCAGCACTTCATCCGGGTCGTGCAGCTGGATCTTCACCGCCGAGAGAATGTCGGCATATTTCGCGATATCCTCGCGTACAGCCACCACTTCGGCGGCAAAACGCTGCCGAGGGTGCCGGGCATCCGGCAGATCGGGAAGTGCCTGAAGCCGCAGCCGAACATAGTGGGCTGCTCCATCATGAATAGCCACCAGGGTTGCCTGACCTGAGCGCAGAAGGTTCCCGGTTGTCACCGTCCCCGGCCAGAGCGCAAGTCTAAGCCTGCTCCGGTCCAGAGCGACAATCTCTCCTACGCTTATCATCGCCGTATGCGGCCACAGATCTTCCGTTACACTAAGCAGCATCATTGCCGTGCCCTGCTTCGATTCCAGATCGGAGCCGTCCAGCCATTGGTACAGCCCTTCTGATATACCAGCCTGCTCTGTCACAGCCGCATCTCCCCTTTACCATCTAAAATCAACGGGATTCCGAGAACTCCAGCCAATCCAGCTCGATTACGCCTTTGTTCACCATCATCACCACATCGACCGGTCCTTCCTCGACCGGCATAGCCTCAGTCAGCTTATATATTTGCCACTGCCATTCACCGGACTCCGATAACGAGATAACCTCAGGCTCCCGCTCCCCTACCTGAAGCATGATGTCTACGGAACCCGTCGGAAGCTGCGCCCGAATGTCCAGATCGAAGACGCCTGCTGATGCGCTTAGCGCATCATAAGCGAGCCAATCCCCCTCCTGGAGCTGCACGCATACCAAGTTATCCTCTACCCATGGCTTGCCGCCTTCCGGTGCATAACTTGGTTTTTCCATCTTGCCTGTAATCATCCGCATCGGAACACCGTCACGAACCCGAAAGCCGATATCCTGCCTGGCCTTTGCTCCAACATGGTAAGAGAGGCCCTCACCACGATATCCGTAAAACTCTGCCGGGATCTGTATGGGCAGCTGGCGCAGCAGGGACCGGGACACGTTCGGATAGGCATCACATGCTTCCAGCGGAAGATGATCCAGGTATTGGCCCAGAATAGCCTCCGCTTCGGCAGGAGATGGCTTCGCTCCACCTTCCAGATAACCCGTCAGTTGATCCCAGCCCTCCGGCATTCTGATCGAGAACGGCGAGTTTTGAGTGTTCATCTTCTTCCAAGTCCAGAAGTTCCAGGATATATTATGGTCCTCGAACATCCGAAATGCCCCCGTGTACCACTGCGGGTTGTTCTCGCCGCCCTCCCCCATGAAGATCGGCACATTCCATTCCTCGCGCAGATCAAGATACTTCTGAATGCTCTCCGTATCGGGATTATTCCAGTACTTATGGAATTGCAGCATGAGGTTGTCATCAAATTTATCGTCGAAAATACTCCAGTCCGTAGACCAGTGCACTCCTTCCAAAATAATCATATGCCGCTTGTCCACTTCGCGTATCGCTGCGGTGATCTCCTTGTACAGCGGCATCACCCGGTCATTGTACTCGCTGAACCAATCCGGCAGCGGCTCATTGAGCAGGTCGTAACCGGCAACGATCCATTCGTCTTTATAGCGCTCGGCCAGCATTCGCCACAGCGCCACCGTACGCGTTGCGTTCAGCGGGTCGGTGAACAGCTCCGGTAAATCCCGCTCGGAATCGTCTATATTCGCACCCGTCTGTCCGCCAGGTGCGCCGTGCAAATCCAGAATAACATACAGCGAATACGTCCTGCACCAATCGATGACCCGGTCGATCATCTTCAAATGACCTTCGTGATATGCAAAAGGCGGCTGCTGCCCCTCCTCCATAATGAACCTGGCATTGATTGGCACCCGAATCGAGTTGTAGCCCTCATGGGCCATTTGCCGAATATCAGCTTCGGCGATATACCGTTCATAATAGGTTTCCCAGAACGCCGATGCCTTCTCCTCTCCGATCAGATCTTTGACCATGCCTTCGATGCGCCGCGGACGGTCTCCCTGCTCCGGCAGCTTCCACATATATCCTTCCGGCAACAGCCAGCTTCCCAGTCCGACGCCCTGCAGCAAAATCTCCTGACCATCCCCATTAATAATTCGTTTGCCATCCGCCTTAATGAAACCGCTTACTATTTGATTTCTGCTACCACTCATATTGCCATTCCCTCGCTTTCATGTATGTAACGAATGTGGTTGACCTGTGTTTAAAACAAAATATAACATGACATTCGGACAGCTTAACCTCATTCCGAAAATCAGGGAGTCATTCTGAAATATCGCCACCTGTAGCCAAAAGAAAAAGGGCGCTCTCCCCCTGCAGAGGAAAGCACCTTATTAAATCCACAGATTTCTACGATGATGTCTCTGTAAGAGGCGGCGCCTGAACCGGTGACCCCGTAGCTCGTCCCGGCCGCAGGTTTCCCGGCAGCTTGCCAAAGAAGATCCATGTCCAGCGGCCAAGGCGGCTGATGCTGTATACCACCATGTACGAAACGGCCAGCGCACTGACCAGCCCCCCTGCATACCACGCCAGCAGCAGCCAGGAGTTCTCTGTATGGGGAGGGAAATCCCGGTAGATCAGCAAAACCAAAGGATGAACCAGATAAATACCGAAGGAGTATACCCCGATCCGCCTGAATCCGTTCAGCCACCACGCACGCTTATTCCCGAAGCTCAGCGCTACTTGGAGCATAACCAGCGCGGTCGTTAATGTGTGTGCATTCCAGAACGCATCGTAGAGCAGCGGGTGATATTCCATGCCCAGCAGCCGCTGATTGTATCTAAGACCTATATGCACCAGCGCGGCGCCCAGCCACACTGCCCAAAGCGCGACCCAGCCCAGCTTGCGCAGCGTTGGCGTTGCGGTCCCCTGTGCTGAAGTCAGCCAATCTTTTACCCGGTCATAATAGATGCCAATCCATGCCCCGAGAAAATAATACGACAAAAATGACAGCGACCAGCTGTTGCGGTTGGTCACGTCCCACCAGGCATCATTGCCGAGATAGAACAGCCATTGCAGTACGATGCCCACCAGCACGCTCGACGCCGCGAAGCCGCGGAACCGCTTCAGCAGCATCAGCACCAGCGGGAACAGCACATAGAACTGAATGTTAATGAAGATGAAATATAAGTGCGTGTAAGATTTTCCCGTCAACAGCTTGGGGCAGAAGCTCTCCAGCATCGCTGCTAGATTCGACTCGCCCCCGCGATGATACCAGGCCACGGTAAAGAACAGAATCGAGAACAGCAGATACGGGACCAGAATATACATCAGCCGGTTCTTGAAGAACCGCGCAAGATCGCTGCCCTTGAACGGACGATGGTAATAGTTATAGAACAGCACAAAGCTGCTCAGGAAAATAAATGTTGTCGTTCCGACCTTCGAAAAAATGTTCAGGAAGTTATATAAGCCAAAAAAATCGTCCCCGCGCATCTGAACTGTGGCGAATGAAGTTGCATGCACCATCAGCACACCCATCATCGCAAAGCCCCGAACCAGGTCGATTTCGGTCAATTTTGCACGTTTATCCATGTTGCCTCCTTCATCCTAATGACGCACCCTATTATATCTCACTCCCCACCGCTTGGATACTAAATTTTCCTAAAAGTGGCATGGAACAAGCTCCCTTTGCCATACCAGTGTAAAAAGGGCCTGGCACCAAGACAGGACAAAAGCTTACATGCCTGCAGCGTCATTTTAAAGTGAATAGGAGGGGATTTCTACTGATCGAATTCAGCCGAGTCAACAAATTTTTCGGAACCTTCCATGTTCTGAAAGAAATCGACCTGACCATTTCCCAGGGGGAAGTCGTTGTCATCGTGGGGCCATCCGGCTCCGGAAAAAGCACGCTGCTGCGCTGCATCAACCGGCTCGAAGGCATAAGCGATGGCGAGCTTGTTGTGAATGGAGTCAAGCTTCATGACCGAAAGATCGACATTAATAAATTCAGACGGGATATCGGCATGGTGTTCCAGCATTTCAATCTGTATCCGCACAGGAAGGTAATCGACAACATCATCCTTGCACCCATGAAGGTGCTGGGAATGACCAAAGCGGAAGCCACGGAAAAAGCGATGACGTACCTGCAGCGGGTCGGGATTGCGGACAAAGCGGACAGCTATCCCTCCCAGCTCTCAGGCGGCCAGCAGCAGCGGGTTGCCATTGCCCGCGGATTGACGATGAACCCGAAAATCATGCTGTTTGATGAACCAACATCCGCACTCGACCCGGAAATGATAGGCGAAGTGCTGGATGTCATGCGTTCGCTCGCTCACCAAGGCATGACCATGGCCGTGGTTACGCATGAGATGGGCTTCGCCCGTGAAGCCGCAGACCGGGTCGTCTTTATGGATGAAGGGCGCATCATTGAGGATGCCGCTTCCTCCGAATTCTTCAGTCAACCGCGGGAAGAAAGAGCCCGGGCATTCCTGAGTCGTCTGCTGCACCACTAACCGCCGACCATGGATGAAACTCTGCTACGTTTACGGCTAGCATAACCGCTTTCAGTAGAACCGGCTGTGAGAAATTATATCTTTGAGGGGGATCTGAAGTATGAAGAACAGGTTTACAAGGAAGTTCCGATGGAGCGCGGCGATTCTGTCGCTAATTATGATGCTGATCGCATCAGGATGCGGAGGCTCCGGCAATACAGACACCCTGGATGCCATCAAGAAACGGGGCAAACTGGTGGCGGGCGTGAAATATGATACGAAGCTGTTTGGACTTCAGGACCCGGCCACCGGCAATGTGGAGGGTTTTGATATCGACATCGCCAAAGCGCTTGCCAAGAAGATTCTTGGTGATGAAACCAAAGTCGAGCTGAAGGAGGTTACCTCCAAAACGCGGATCGATATGCTCAAGAACGGGGACATCGATATCATTATCGCCACCATGACCATTACGGAGGAACGCAAGGAACAGGTGGATTTCAGCGATGTGTATTTTGAAGCTGGCCAATCCTTGCTGGTGAAAAAGGGCAGCCCCATTACAGGACTCGAAAGCCTGAACAAGGATACGAAGGTACTCACCGTGAAGGGCTCCACCTCCGCGCAGAACATCCGTGAGAAAGCCCCTGACGCCGTAATCCTGGAATTCGAGAATTACCAGGATGCCTTTACCGCTCTCAAAGCAGGGCAGGGTGATGCCCTGACCACCGACAATTCGATTTTGCTCGGCATGCAGCAGCAGGACCCCAGCTTTGAACTGGTCGGCGGCAACTTTACGGATGAGCCATACGGCATGGCAATCAAGAAAGGGAATCCCGAGTTTGTGAAAACCGTTAACGAGCTGTTGAAGGAAATGAAGGACAGCGGCGATTACGACAAGCTGTACGAACAGTGGATGGGCGTTAAACCGGAATAACTGTCACATGTAATGGCCGGGTCGGTTCCAGAAGACTTGCTTCTAATGATAAGGGATCTTCCTTAGGGAGGGGACCTTCTCTTCCGACCGGCCCATCAATTTTAATCCCCAATTGGAGGTGAGGCATTTTGACCTTGTGGGATTTTAACATTCTGGTTGAGCATTGGGATCAATTCATGGCAGGCCTGGGTCAGACTATTCTGGCCAGCCTGTTCGGGCTGATTGGCAGCTTGGTGCTGGGCACACTCATTGCCATTCTGCGCATTGCCCCATTCCGCATACTAAAGGCCATCGGTGCCATCTATGTGGAGTTTATCCGCAACATTCCGCTCCTGGTGGTTGTATTTTTCTTTTTCCTGGGTCTCCCTGCTCTGGGTGTGCCGGTTGATCCGTTCACCTCAGGGACGCTCGGATTGATGGTGTATACAGCGGCCTTCATCGCCGAAGCCATTCGGGCAGGCATTCAGGCGGTACCGTCAGGACAGACCGAGGCCGCACGGTCCTCCGGGCTGAGTTATGTCCAGAACATGCGCTACATCATTCTTCCCCAGGCGGTCAAAATCGTACTCCCGGCTATCGGCAATCAATTGATTAATTTAGTTAAGAACTCCTCTGTTTTGGGCGTTATCGCAGGACTCGATCTGATGTATTATGCCGATCTTATTAATCTAAGCACCTTTAAGGGCATACCTGTCTACACGTTTGTAGCCCTGTTCTATCTTCTCCTGACCGTTCCGCTCAGTCTGGCCGTCCACTACATGGAGCGCCGATTTGCGAGAAGCAATTGACGTTAACACGAAGTTCGCCTATTAAACAGGAGGTGGCATGAGATGGATTTTATCGGTGCGTACTCCTGGCCGAATCTGCGATATCTCCTTCAAGGCTTTTGGATCACGGTGCAGGTTGCCGGCTTATCGATTATATTCAGCTTCATTATTGGAACCGTACTCGGGACTGTAAGGTATACGCGAACCCCCTTCCTATCACGGACAACGGCCTTTTTCGTGGATATAATCCGCAACCTGCCGCTGCTGCTGATCATTTTCTTCATCGGCATGGTGCTGCCGCAGACAGGGATTCGCATTCCAACCTTTTGGGCGGCTGTGGTCGGGCTGAGCATTTTCGAAGGGGCCATGATAGCGGAGATTGTCCGCAGCGGTCTTGTATCGGTAGATAAAGGCCAGATCGAGGCGGCACGGGCCTCGGGTCTCTCTTATATGCAGACATTGAGGCATGTGATTCTCCCGCTGGCACTGCGCCGAATGTCCCCGCCCATGGTCAGCCAGTTCATTTCGCTCATTAAGGATACTTCGCTCGCTGTCATCATCTCGCTGCCTGAGCTGATGCGTAACGTGCAGATTCTAAGCGGCTCCAGCTATTCCTACGTTATACCGGCCCTTGTCTTTGCATCGCTATTGTACTTCACGCTGAATTATCTTCTGTCCATCATCGCCAAACAGCTGGAAGCCAGGCAAATTTAACCCTGATTTCAGTTCTTGGGTCATACTATCGTTATTGACCACCAACCGATTTTTGGGAATAAACTCCAGCTCCGCAGGCCGGCCGGCTTGCGGAGTATTTGGCTTATGCGTGAAACAGTTACACTCCCTTATCATTTTCATAAGGCTGCAACAATGCCCCTATCGGACACGTCTACATATGTATCCATCTCCCAAAAAAAGGAGCACTCCAAAATGAAAAAGGGCATCCTCATTGCGGTCAGTCTGTCCCTCGTTGTCGGATTATGGCTTGGCATCGATAACACCGAGGTTTCTGCGCTATCTTGTGCCGAGCCTAGAGAGGTTACCGAGGAGTTGAAAATATCAGACGCGGTATTTAGGGGCACCTTGACCTCATCTAACCCCGAAGCCGACATGTCCAAAACCCATTATGAGTTTCAGGTATCCGAATGGTGGAAAGGAGAGCATACCTCCTCCACCGTCAAGCTGTATTCCAATGGCTGGGAATCCTTCGAGCCGGGCAAAGAATATATCGTATTCGTGGACAAGAGCGAGAAGAGACTCACACCCCGTCTATGCGGAAATACCGGTCTTTCCTCATCCGTTGACGTTACGGCTTTGGGTGAAGGCATTCTGCCGGAGAAGCTCGTCCAATCATCCGGTAATCCAAGGCCTGACGGTCTTCTTCAAGTTTTCATGGAATGGATCCGCGATCTGCTGGGCAAAATCTAACCCCCTTCTCTCGCTAACCCATTCCTCGGAAATCCAGCTGTCCGCCTTTTTTACCAGGGAACCCCCAGCCTCATCCTTATAAAAAAATACAACCATTGTCTGAGTCATCCGTATACAACCTATAAGAACTTGCTGTTTATACAGGAGGATGAGAGATGATCAAAAGATTATTGTTAATTTCACTTGTTCTGGGTGTCCTCTCCGGCTGTTCATTGGTGGACAATGTGAACAATTCGCTGGATTACACTCAAGAAGCAACCACTTTTATGAATGAGGCTGCCCAGTTCGCCGAGTCCATTCCGGAGCTCGCACAACAGGCTGCAACAAATGCAGACGCTCAGGAAACGCTAACCAAGGAACTTGAAGCGATGAAAACCCGAATCTCGGAGTTTAACGGGATTGAAGCTCCTGCCTTTGCGAAGACGATCCATGAACAGCTTGTCGCATTAAACGACACTTTGCTGACGGACATTAACGGCTACATGGATCAAATCCAGAACGGGGTCACCGATTTCCAGAACTCCAACATCGCTCAGACCATCAATAAAATAAACGAAACCATGGATAAACTCCAAAATCTTCAGCCGTGATGGTGCCTTACATTAAGACATGGAACCCCTGCTCTTCATGAGCAGGGGTTCCTGTGCTGTACTCGATTATGTAGGTAGTTAGTCCATCATCTGAAAAATGATTCCAAATTGGCTGTAAGCGCCTGCCTCACCACATACCGGCTTTCGTCCCCGCCGGGAGCCATGATCCAGTATGTTCCCTGATAACTTGCTTCACCCTCCGAACCCCAAGCCACAATGAATTGCCAGGCTGAACCAAAACGCTTATCGAATTCCACTCTATAATTTTCGGCAATGTTCTCCTTCGAAACAGGTTCGATCCGGACATGCTGTACGCTCTCAAAAGACTTCATCCATTCCGTAAACTCCACCATGTCCTGGACATAATGACCGGAGAAATAACCTTCGGCACCCCCCGATATGGCGTAAAAGGTCTCCTGATCCTCGGCTTGAGCCGCCTGATACAGCAAAGAAACCGTCTGCACCGGGGTCAAGACAGGCATCTTCGCTTTCGCTGCCAGAAATGCCCTGTCTTCCGCGGTATGACGAATTTCCACAGCAATGAGCTCCTCCATCGCCGCCTCTCTGCCAAGCTCGTAAGCTCCCGGGTAAATCGTGGATTGCTCTACCACTTTAAGCCCATCCGTGAACGCCGTCACGAACCACAGGTTGTGGTCCCCCTGACTGAGCTCCTCCAGCACAATCTCGGCCTGACTGCCGTACGTAATCGCAAGCAGCTGGCGGCTTGCCTGATCCAGCATCTCTTTATCGAAAACCATGAAGCGTTCCGGCCGCACTTCCCGTTTGCCGGCCTCTTCGATTAATACCTTCAGCTTGGCCGGGGAAATCCGGACACTCGGAATGTCGGCATGCTGGAAATACGATTCGGAATCGTCAGCCTGAAGCGCCTCGTACATTCGGAGAACCGCCTCAATCGGATTCCTGTTGGTATCCCCTTTTGGCTCGGACCCTTGCTCCGCCTGGCGATCGACTTGTTCTTCTTGCCGGAATGCCGTACGCACCGATTCCTTAGCCGATGCTGACGTCTCCGATTCTTCTCTGACGGATTTCCCGGCATTCGGTATGGAGGCAGCGGACGTTGGCTGCACAGATGATGGCTCCTCCTTGCTGCAAGCAACTGTTAACAGGATCGTCAGTACAGCCAAAGCAAGAGTCAGTCCATACTGCTTATACAGCTTGCCGATATTCAATTCATTCACCCCCTATATATAGATAATGACCCCACTGTATTTAGGATTTGTACTGCCATCTATCTCTTTATATTCATCATCGTCATTCCGCAAGGGAATGTTTATTGTTATAAGCAAAAAAGCTCCCGCCTCAGATCTTGAGACCTTGAGTGAGAGCTCTTACGCGTACCCTGGATAACTTAAAACTGATTATAGCTTACAAATTCCAATACCGGCTTGCGATAGCCGCGGGGGCGGGGCTTTCTGGTATCCTCCTTGCCGATGGCAATCAACATCGCAGGTACGTAGGAATTCGGAACATTTAATGTCTTCCGCAAAACTTCAGGATCAAATCCGATCATCGGGCAGGTATCCCAGCCCTTGTCCTTGGCTACCATCATCAGCAGCATCGAGGACAGGCTTGCATTACGAATGGCCTCTTCCCTCATAAAAGAGTCTCCGCCCGCTTCATAGAAATCCGTCACCGATTCAACCGTCATATCAAACTCCAGTTTATCGATCACTCCGAGGTTCAAGAAACCCTCATTCATTCTTCCGATGTCCTCATAGGCGAGCTTGTTTCCAAACACAACGATGACGGCAGAGGCGGTGTGGATCTTGTACTGTTTGTGGGCCGCTTCGTAAATTTGGTGCTTGATATCGGGATCCTTCACCACAACATAATGCGTGTGCTGTAAATTAAACGCCGAAGGAGCGTATTTAACCTCATTAAATATTTCATTCAAATCCTTGTCCGGAATTTCGATTCCTTCAATAAACAGATTAGCCGACCTCCGGCTCTTAATCAACGATGTCAGATCACTCATATCTATACAACTCCTAATTCATCCTATTAATTATAAAAAATACAGCATCCATCAAATACAGTTCGAATTCATAACTATTCGCTGCAGCCCGGTGCAAGTTCGGTCTTCATATGCATGGGTTTCATCTGATCGCCAGTTCCCATTCTTATTATTTTCTACCTTTATCGTTTATATTGAAGTTATGTACATCACACTTGCCCTTGCTCTTTAGTTGCGTTAATTAAACCATTTACAAGGTTAACTATGAGGCATTCGCCAAAACTTACCACTTTCAATCCACTAACTTTTATATAGTTATTTATCTTGATTTAAAGATATATGATTATCCCCTATCTGTCAACCATTATTTAACTACTCATACCGGCTACCCCATCCGCTGTTTGGCAACCATGGAAGTCTGTTTCCTAATGCCTGGCAGCACTTCATCACCCGTAAATTCAAGTCAAAAAAAGCGTGCAGACATTGTCTGCACGCCATCAACTTGTAAAAAAGGAGATACCCCTTGGATAAGGATCATCGCCCCCTATTCCGCCAGCTTTTTGATCTCCTCTACGGTCAGGGCCTTGTTATAGATCCGTACCTCATCCAGACTGCCGTTAAAATAAGGATCGGCCGCAAACCGGCTTCTGCCCAAATAAACTTCCGTTGCCAGCAGCTCGTTCGGATTCAGCTTCATATAGTCTCCTGACGCAACGACTTGACCATTCACGTACAGCTTGCCTGTATCTCCTTGCAAAGTGACTGCAACATGAGTCCATTCATTGGTCGGCAATGGTACGGCAGACAAGAGGCTCTGATCTCCACCACTTCCATGCAGCGTAAATTGCAGCACACCGGAGTGCTGGGATGGCGTCAGGAACATATGCCGGGCCAGTCCGTTCCCTGCATCCAGCACTCTCTGCCACGGAGCTCCTCCCTTCCAATATACCCAGGCCGCAAAAGTAAAGTCCTCGGTATCGGTCACCTGATTTGGCAGCTCAATATAGCCATCCGTGCCGTTGAACTCCATCCCGCTGCCTTGCCGGCTCTGCTCGTTCCACTGGACGCCTCCAACCACCTTGCCATGAAATCCATTAGCTGAGCTGTCTAACACCGCATTGCCCTTATTCTCACTGAATGGGTAGTTCAGCAGCAGCGGACCTGCCGGCTGCTGCAAGACGTTCACTTCAAAGGCTCTGGAAGCCTTTGATTTGCCCTTTGTAATTTGAGCGGTCAATGTAACCTTGGCATCCCCTGTCCCCGCAGCAGGGCGCTTCACCTTACCGCTTGCGGTTATAACTTCCGGATGAGAGGAACTCCAGCCAATGACCGTTCCACCCGAAGCCTGGGAAGGCAGGGTCAGATCGTAAAAAATACCGCTCACGTCCCCTATGGACAGATCCTTCTTCACTGCATTCACCGTCTCCTTATCACTCCGGTCAAGCTGACGCGCGCCCCACACGGCCGCTCCATCCGCTGAAAGAGCCGTAAAGGTCATCACCTGCCGCTTCGCATCAGGGTCCCACTGCTCGGCGAGCACCCCTGTATAACCCACTCCATCCAGCGTAAGCTGCACATCCCGTTTTCCGCTGATCTTCCATGTACCCGCTGCTCCACCCGTGACTTTGCCGTTCTTATGAAGCTCAATGGATACGGATTCTTTCATCGCAGCTGAGATATCTTTGCCGTGATGAATCAGCTTGTATTCTCCAGCCGCATCATTCGGCGTAATCTTATGGTTATGCTTCGCTTCCTCGCCCGCGTATCGGTATGGTGCCGCTACAGGCCAACCCTCCTCATTCATGTACAGTTCATGCACCCGAATCTCATGCTCTTCTCCCCGCAGCGGGAATCGGCTGTGAAAAATAAGAAATGTTCTTCCGCTCCGCTCATCATAATAAACGGAGTTATGTCCTGGGGATACGGCTCCCGTTCCGATTCCCGTTCCCGGATCACCAATCAAGCGTTGAAACAAATAGTTTCCCATCAGCTTCACGCCGTACGGTTCAATCGACCGGTCATCAAAAAGCGGAAGCGCAGGATCCGCCTTCACCTCTCTCATATCGTTGCCTTCTGCATCGTAGAAGGGACCATCCGGACTTTTTGAACGAACGACCCGCATATTGTAACCTCCAGCCGCATCCAAGCCGCCGTACGAAAGATACAGATAATAATAGTCCGTCTCCGGGTTGTAGAGCATGTACGGCCCTTCAATCCGGCTGTGATTGCCGCCGAGCAGCTTCTTGCCATATCCCTGTCCAGGCAGCGGCTTGCCTGTCTTGGCATCCATCTCCATAATGAAAATGCCGCCGGAGTATGAGCCGTATACCATCCACAGCTTGCCGTTCTTATCAAAGAATACATCCGGATCTACCACGTTCGGGTGCTTGGTGGCATCATAGACGGTTCCATCCTCACTGATCTCATCCCACATGCCGGATTTCAGAATAATGCCCGTGTCCTTATAAGGTCCCTCGATCTGGTCTGCAACCGCGACCCCCATAGCGGATCGCGGGGAATCTCCTTTACAGGCGTTGTAATACATATAGAATTTGCCGTCAGCCAGTTGAATCACATCCGCTGCCCACAAGGTATCGCTCTGCGCCCAGGCGAGTGTCTCCTTCAGTTCCTCCGTTACATTCGGGATCAACGGGTTGCCGTTCGCGACTCCCGATGCAACCATATCCCAGTTCAGCAGATCCTTCGATTTGGCCGCAGCCAGATGGGAACCGAACACATAATATGTATCCCCGGTCTTGATGACGGACGGATCATGAACGGACGCTTCCACAGGCGTCTTATCTGCCTTCTTGCTTGCTCCCGCCTCAGCGTACACATCCGGACTGCTCACCACTGCCCCCTGACCCATAGAGGTTAACCCCCCAATCAATAAGGCTGCAACCAAGCTTGCAGCAGCCGTCTTACGCAGCATGTTCTGGTGCATGCGATTCTCCCTTCACTTCATTTTTTGTAAACCCTTTCACAAATAAAAACCAAGAAGCTGTGATTTTTGAATCTTTGCTCATTTGATTCATAATAATATAAAACGTTTTATATTTGATAAGATATTAACATTGCCTGTTATGGAATATCAATCCTAAATCTCATTATTTTTATTAACAAATATAATAATGGGAGGAAAGACCTAAAAAACCCTGATCTATTACGGATCAGGGTTTTATTTTATATTTCAATGAAATTAAATCAGGGAATCACTCAGTAGCTCCACCAGTTACCCGACATCACAATCATGGAGAACAGCTTGATGCTCTCCTCATAATATCCCTCTGCAGATGCGTTCGTTGTGTAACTCCACACAGAGTTCAACCAGCTCTGATGACTGGATGAAGTCATGGCGCTCACGCCGAACGGTGCATAGAAGGCTCCGCTGTTATAGGTCACCAGCGCGGTGCCGTTCAGATTATATCCTGCCTTAACATTAGCCGGATTGCTGCTCGTAGCTGATTTAATGAAGGTGTTCATTTTGTTCAATTGATTCAGTGCGCGTGAATCGCCTGTCATCAGGTAATCGGTTGTTATCCGCCAAGGGGTTCGGGATGAATTGTAATAATATTTCCCATCGTTTGCTCCCTCCAGGAATCCCGCTGCAGCAGGCTGATAATTGCTGCCTGACATGACAACGAAATCCGGCAGCAAGCCGGTATTCGAGCTGTAACCGTTGTAGATCGAATTGATGATGGTATAGGTCTTGTTAATGACGTTATCCCAGCGAGCATCGCCTGTGGCCGACCGGAATGCCTTCATATGATTCAGCATGAAATCCGATGGGCGGGTGGCGGTGTTGTAGTTACCGCTCGTAGCCCAATCGCCAAGCCGCAGCGTCCATTGCGACTGGTTCACGTCGTTGCTCATAATCGCGTTAATGATATTTTTGGCCGCTTGCAGGTAATTGATCGAGCCGCTGCTTCCCCACTGCTTGTCCGCAAGCAGAAGGGCATAAGCAATGTCCATGTCGCCGTCCGTTGCCGAATTGGCTCCCTCGATATTCTGGAAGCTGCTGTTCTGTTTCCATGCCATTAAATACGGATTGTTATCACTAGGGTGCGCTTTATAATAACGATAAAGTCCATCAAAATACGTCTGTGCATTACTGTCATACCCCGCCATGAGAACGGTGAATAACATGCCGTAGCCATGAGCCTCGGACACCGTCTCCCCTGCGGAATTGTATTTCACATAATATTGTCCTGAAGCAGCCGGTTTCAAGAACGAGCCCTTCCAGCTGTTCCACTTGCTCTGAACCGCATTGTCCATCACAGTCTGTGTCACATGATTAGGCTTAATGGAGCCGCTCGTATAGGTTGTATGCTGAGGAAACGGCTTGTTGGCCGCCATAGACAATCCGGCTGGCAGAACCATAACCACGGCACAGAGCAATACCACAGATTTACGAATAATTGATTTTCGGAATAGCTTCATCAAATTTCGCTCCTTTGATTTTCGAATAGGAAATCTATTACCATGGCAACCTGGTAAACCGGTTTCGGATTCGACCACCACCCTTCCCAATTATCGATGGAAACGAGGAGACTGATTATATGTATGCGCTACCAATAAAAACGGATATATACCTTCTTTCATATAAAAAGAGTTCATATCCATATCTACTATTATTATAATATAACTGTATATTATTGTAAATTGATAGTTTGTGTATTCCCCTTATTCCGGACAAGCAAAAAAAGCTGTCCTCCCGCAGTGAAAACACGGCTTGAAGAGACAGCTATATCCATTCCACCCCGATATCGGCGGTTCCGCATTATGCTTCTGCACCCACTGGATCATCATCATATTTAAAAATCGTTCCCAGTGTTGCAGATCCCGGACCATACCGCTCATAAGCCTTGCCCGCTTCATCCACGGGGATTACATGCGAGATCAGCGGTTTAACCGTTATTCTCCCTTCGGCAAGGAGACGAATATATTCGGCGATGTTGCGCCCTTCCGTCCAGCGCACGAAACCAATCGGATAATCCGTATTGCGGAGTTCATAATCCGTTTCATACCGGCCGGGACCTCCTGCGCGTGATATGAGCACCTGTGCCTCCTTGCCAAACATCGCTTCCCTGGAATAACTCATGGATAAATCACCGACCATGACGATTTTGCCCTTATCCCGTATCCATCCCATCGAGGCGTTCATGAGCTCCTCCCCAGGTCCGTTCGCACACAGAATCACGCTGTCAACTCCATGTCCGCCGGTCATAAGCTGAATCCGCTCCTCAAGCAGCTCCTGACTGTCATACGCATAGGGAATATACCGCTTCATCTCCTTCACCCGTTCCGGGTTCAGATCAAGCCCCGCAACGGGGCAGGCTGACGCGTGGGCAATCTGGGCAATCATCTGCCCGAGTATGCCAAGACCGACAATTACTGCCGATTCGCCGAAATGCAGATCCGCTACTCGCAGGGCATGGATGGCAATCGCCCCAAGCCCGGCAAAGGCAGCCTCCTTCGGATCCACCCCATCCGGGACAGCAGCCGTCAGGTTGGAAGGCACTGCAAGCCACTGGGCATGACGCACGTAAGGCGCCCCATAACAGGCCACCCTTTGCCCGATGGCAAGCCCCTCCACGCCAGCGCCCAATGCCTCGATAATCCCGACAGCGCTGTAACCCATGATGACTTTTTGATCCGATGCTCTTCGAATAAAAATCATTTCCGTACCCGGGCTGACCGCCGAATATTCGGTACGAACAAGCACATGACCTGCCGGCAATCCGTCCGGCTTGTCGATTTGATCCACGATAACTTCTCCAAGAATGGTAGCCACAGCTTTCATACGAACCCTCCCACTTCGCTTTATTTTCCTGATGCTTTTCGATATTCGCTCGGCGAGACGCCGCTATATTTCTTAAAGGTCGTTGTAAACGTGGATGAGTTCGAATACCCCGTCTTCTCTCCGATTTCGGCAATGCTTAAGTCCGTGTTCCGAAGATACTCCCGCGCATGCGATAATCGGACCTTGTTCAAATACTCCACGTAGTTCACGCCAAATGTTTTCTTGAAATAATTCGAAAAGTATTTCGAACTGGTATCCAGCACTTCAGCCATATGATCCAAATACAAATTCTCCATATAATGAAGTTCGATATATTGAGAGATGAATGCGGGATTCAGCTTGCTTCGCGGGTCATGGTTCCGCGTATTTGCCACCACGCGCATCACCTCGATCAGCGCCTTCTGAAGTTCTTCACAGGTAAATGCCTGATCGACCTTCCTGATGAAATCACTCTCCAGCCGGAACAGCTCATGGCGGTCGGCAGACGGCGAATCCGCCTGCTTCATGACAAGAAAGAACATGCTCTTCGTGACGTGAACCATCTGATGATGATGGATCTGAAGATTCACATTGTGCTGAAATATGTCGTTCACAATCTGCAATCCTTCATCCACCTTGCCGCTGAGCATGCAATTGCTCAATTTCTCAATCTGCTGGAGGGGATAATAAAGATCCGGCACATAGCGGATCTGCTCGGTATCCACCATATCCGTGTCCGCATTCACGTTGCGGTACAGCAGGCCGTCCTGAATGTTCCGATAGGCTTCACGGCAATTGCTAATCTTGGATTCATAGGTCCTGCTGACACATCCCCATGCCTTAAACGAATCGGCAAACTCCCGGTTGAACATATCGATGTATTCTTCGAACCCCCGTACCAGCTGCCTGCGCCCCGAGGGCTGGTCCAAGCCGATTAACGCGAGAAATTTCAGCTGTTCCACATGATAAACCACCGCATGCCCATAACGCTCCTGCAGGCTGCTGCGAATCTGAGCCGTCAGCTCCTCCAAGACAAAGTCCGCCTTGACTGCCTCCTTACCCGACGCCTGCAAATACACAGCCGCCATCATAAAATGACGGCACTGAAAAAAGTGCGTATAGTGCTTCTGCATCTGCATTTCCTGCTCACGTGAATGGTGATGACCATCCAGCGTCTGCAGGAATACGCTGCGGCGAATATCTTCATCCACCAGGTCCATCTGCTTCTTCAGGGATTCATTCTCCCGCTGCACCTTGATGATACCGCTTTGAATTTTCACAAAATCATTTCCTTTAAGCGAACTGCCCCCGAGCAGGTGCACAATGTTCTTCACCGGCCGGTACAGGTAAATACTCAGCAGCAAGGAGAGAATTGCGGCCAGCACAATCGCGCCGTACATGATCCACCGGTTGGCGTTTGTGACGGAATCGATATTCTGAAACTTATAAGGCAGCTTGTTTATATAGATGAAGCCGTTATAGTCCGATTTGTAGAAGTTGTATTCATAGTTGCCGTGAGTCAGGGAAGCCTCCTGGGAAGGATTGAAGTAGACATCGTTCAGGATATCCACCAGATCCAGATTCTCCTCCGTGCTCAGAATGACGTTCTTGTCCGCATCCATCACGATAAGCGAGGCGCCTGGCATCATCGAATGCAGATCGATCCCCTTGAGCAGCTTGTTCACATTAATCAGAACCATGAGGTTCTTATTCGACATCCTGACCTTGTTGCTGTCGACAGCGATCATCAGATTTCTTCCGAATCCGCTGGCCATATCCGCGTAAACCTCAGCGGGAAAGACCGTAAGCTCATGCTCCGACCGGGTGAAGGTCTTCCAGAACATGGAGTTGAACTTCTGGGACTTGTACCTTCTGTCGAACAAGGCATCCAAATTGCTGGTCCCGCGGCTCGTAATCGCCAGATCATGATCGTCAAACGAAACGATCACATCCTCCACGATATCCATGTTCGAAGCAAAACTTGCGATGCTGTCCCGAAGCGAGATAACCTTCTCCATGTCCATCGAGCCGTTATCCAGCTTCACCCGGTCCGAAGGAAGCGAGTGAATGTTAAAAATCAGATTGTTTACAGAGGAGAAGTGGGTGTCGAACGACTGAATTATATTTTTGATCACCATCCGGTTGTTCTCGCTCACCTTGTCATAAATTCCGTTGATGGAATTTTTGTACACAATGTAATTGAATATGAACATGATGCCGATGACGAGCTGCAAAGCGAAAAAAATCTGAAGCAGCCCCCTGCTCGCGATCAATCGATTCATTCGGAATCACCTCTCTTGGATGTCATTCCTTCATATTCAACAAGCGCGGTCCTTGTCCCTTCCTGTCATCCCTTCTCCGAACCCAGCATAACCCCTTTCGCAAAATACTTCTGGGCAAACGGATAGATGAGCAGCACCGGAATCATGGACAACACAATCGTAGCGTTCTTCATGGCCTGCGGCGCCAATGCCGAGGAATCGACCAGGCTTGCATTATTGCCGCCTTCACTGAATATCAGCATGTCCCGGAGCACCACCTGCAGCGGATACATGTTGGCATCATTCAGATAAATCATGGGGATAAAGAAGCTGTTCCAATGCCCCATGAAATAAAACAACCCGATGGATGCCAGTGCAGGCTTTGAGAGAGGAATCACGATCTGGAACAGGATACGGTATTCAGACGCTCCATCCACAACGGCCGCTTCACGCAGCGATTCGGACATATTTTCATAAAAGCTTTTTAAGATCAGAAGCTCAAAGGTCCAAATCGCATTCGGAAGTACAAGTGCCCATACGCTGTCAATCAGCCCTAGTTCCGACACAATGAGATAATTAGGGATAATTCCCGGATTCAGAAACATGGTCAGAATGATGGCCATCAAAAAGAAATTGCGGCCGAACATATCCCTGCGCGCCAGCGGATAGGCTGCTATGGCTGTCAGCAACAGATTGATTGCCGTTCCGAGCGCTGTGTACATCAACGTGTTCAGATAAGCCCGCGGAACCCGATTATCCGTAAGAACCTGGGCGTACGCCTCCAGATTGAACCCTCTGGGAAACAACGTAACATGGCCTTGCACAACCTCCGAGGTTGAACTGAGTGAAACCGCCGTAATGTAAATGACCGGATACACCGTCACGACGGCCAAACTGAGCAGAATCAGTGTATTGATCACATGAAACAGGGAGATGTTTCTGAGTCTGAACCGCTTGCTTACCATAGTCCGCTCCCTCCCAATCTCTTGCTTAAATAGTTGGACGACAGGAGCAGGATCATAGCCACCAGCGCCTCGAACAGCCCAACGGCAGTCGCATAGCTGTAATTCGCTTCCAGAAGTCCTTTGCGATACACATAGGTGGAGAATACGTCCGCCACCTCATAGGTCATCGGGTTGTAGAGCAGCAGCACCTTCTCATAGCCGATGCGGAGCATCGATCCGGTCTTCAGAATGAACATGATAATGATGGTAGGCATTATGGCCGGTATCGTAATCCTGAATATCATATGGCGCCTCTTCGCACCATCGACTTTGGCTGCTTCGTACAAGGAAGGACTGATCCCGGCGATGGCAGCCATATAGATAATCGCTTCGTACCCGACGTTAGCCCAAATATCCGAGGACACATAGATGGTCCGGAACCAATTCGGATCGATAAGGAAATATTTCTTCTCAAACCCGAGGGAGGCCAGAAGCTGATTCAGGATGCCTTGATTGGGCGAGAGAAAATCGATAATCATGCTGCTGATAATGACCACGGACAGGAAAGAGGGAAGGTAGCTTAGCGTCTGAACCGACTTCTTAAACCATTTGATCCTCACCTCGTTCAGGAGAATTGCCAAAATGATCGGGAACGGAAATCCGAAGATCAGATTGTATACGCCAAGCAGCAGGGTGTTCTTGAACAGCATCCAAAAATCAGCGCTGCCGAAAAATTTCTCGAAATGCTTCAGTCCCACCCAATCACTCTCCAATATGCCGGTGAACACGCTGTAGTCCTTGAAGGCAATGATCATGCCGTATAGCGGCCCATATCGGAAAATGAGGTAAAAGAGCAGGCAGGGAATCAGCAATATCAGAAGCTGTCTATCGCGTTTGATACGCTGAAAAGCTGCAGTCGTTCGCTTGGCAAATCCGGCACGGGGCCGGGCATTACTCGTTTTGGTGCCTGCACTGGCCATGGGGTAACCTCCTTAAAGCTGAAGGGGCAGCATCGGTATAAGAACGGATGCTGCCTACGAGCAGCTTTATTCTGTCTTCATTACTTGGATGCATTTGCCTCATCAAATCGCTTCTGTGCGTTGTTGAAAATTTCAACCAATTGGGAAGCCCCTTGCTTCTCGGCCGCTGCCTGCCATTGCTGCCACTCGGCATCTCCATAATTCTTGTTCAGAATGTATTTGGAATTGAACTCATTCGCCGATTTGTTGAGCGCGGTATGAAGCTCGGCAATCTTCGATGTTTCCTCATCCGTAAAGTTCAGGATGGGATCGTACGGCTCAAAGTTGCCTGCATTCAGGCGCTTATCCTGCGCTTCCTGCTCCTTCTCCGTAAAGTTGTAATACACACTGCGTTTGTCGGAGTTTACATACATCCCCTGCAGCCACAATCCATAACGGTCCTCCAGCACTTTAATGTCCACGAGCGGTACATCGGTAAGCTCCGGATAAACCGCCTTATCGCCTTCGATCTTGAATGTCTCTCCTTCAACCCCCATCGTGACAAGGGTCGCACCCGACGGGCTTGTTAAATAATCAAGAAGCTTGAGCGCTGCTTCCTTGTTATCGTTGTTGGCTACAGCAATACTGAAACTGTTGTCGATCTTGGGCAGCGTAGCCCCGTTGCCTGTCGGTCCAACCGGCGTGCCGTAACGGAGATTATAATTCGGGTTCTGATCCTTAATCTGGTTGTAGAACAGGTCGAGTCGGCCGATCCAGTACAAAGGTTACGAAGGACTTGTTGCCGGATGTCATCTTGGCTGTCCAGGACTCATCCGTATCCGTCAGAAATTCAGGGTCCATCAACCCTTCGTTGTACAGCTTCTTCATGAAATCAATCATCTCTTTATGTTCCGGCTGGATGGAGGCATACTTCCACTGCTTGGATGCCTCGTCATAATAAGTAGGATAATCTTTGCCTCCAAGCCCCCATCCGTAAGACCAATCACGGAAAATGAACTCTTTGGTTTTCGAAGCGTAGGGATAGGAGTCCGGATGGGCTTCTTTCAGCTTTTTCAAAGCTTCATAGAATTCTTCCGTCGTGCTCCATTCTTTTATCCCAATTTCATCAAATACATCCTTGCGGTACAGAAAACCGTGATTGACGTCGCGGTTGATGTTGGCAATCGGCCAGGTGTAAATATTGCCCTCTTGATCGCCGAAGGACGATATGACCCACGGATTCTCCTCGACATACAATTTCTTGAAGTTTGGCAGCATATCGATGTATTCATTGATAGCCACGACCGCATTTTGCTGACCGATCTTCTTAAGTTCCGATGGCGTAAGCCCGTGGAATACGTCCGGGAGCTTGCCGGAGGCCACCGTCACTCTCAATTTATCAGCGAAGGTTGCCGGTGAATATGCTTGAAAGTTCACCTTGATTCCCGTCCGTTTCTCTATTTCTTTGGCAATGAGGGAATCATTCAAATTGGTCTTCTCGCTCGCAACCATCCACGTAATCGTGGTTGGTTTATCCACGAGCGGAAGCGCAAGCCCGCCGGTATCCCCGTATTGGTCAGGATTTGCCGGTACCGAAGGAGACGGTGCCGTTTCTTCGCCCGCTTTCGGAGCGGCCCCTTTGTCTCCTCCGCTGCATGCTGCCAGCATCGAAACGATGAATGTGAACACAAGTACCATGCATAGCCATTTTTTTGTCATGTGCTTGCCTCCTCTAAATCTATTCTTTGTCATTGAATTCCACTGACTGAACCTGTGCGCAATCGCTATTCTACCCCCGTCATTCTTCTCGTCTTTTCTCGCCTGCTGTATTCTGCTGACAACATGTTCAATGCAAGATACTCCCTATCACTCCTCCTCAAGTTGTGAACTCCCTATCCCAAACAGGGAATATTCTAAAATGGTTCAGGCAGCTGCTGCCGATTCGCCGGCATGTCTTTTTCCACCCATCCACATCATAAAAACGCTTCCATCATTCGTAAAGCAGTGTATTTCTGCGAGATGCTGTTTTTTTCCGCTTTTTGAGGTCCGAGCGCTGAAAACCCGCACAGCATCAAGCTTTATTAACATGTGGAAAATGCTAAAGCGGTAGAAATAGATAAAAAAATAGAGGGATTTCATAACGAAATCCCTCACGGAGCATGTTAAATTTCTTCTCTTCTTCATCGTACATTTACGGGGCAGAACACTTAGGGAGTTCTATTGCAGCGGGTCACAGAGGATGTAAGTTCACTCAGCCGGTAGATCTTTTTTTGCTTTGGCACCCTTTTCCCTCAGTTTCTTGCCTTCCTTGCCGTACAGGTCCTTCAGGATTTTTTTCCTTCGTCGGTGTCTGTGCAAGTCCGCCCTTCGCCGTTTCCCTATGCTTGGACGGCATGGCCGTGCCCACTTCCAGCATCACGCCAATCACTTCATCGGATGGAATGACACTGCGTACGCCGGCAAGCGCCATGTCTGAAGCTGCCAGTGCCGTCACGGCACCGAAGCCGTTGCGCACGATGCAGGGGATCTCCACCAAACCGCCGACCGGGTCACAGATAAGCCCGAGGGAATTCTTCAGTGCGAGGCCTACAGCATGAACGGCCTGCTCAGGCGTGCCGCCCCGCAGTTCTGTCAATGCTCCTGCTGCCATGCCGATGGCCGAGCCGACTTCCGCCTGACAACCGCCCTCAGCACCGGAAATAAAGGAATTGTTGGCAATCACATATCCGATCGCGCCTGCACTGAACAGCCCCATAACCAGGTGCTCGTCATCCCAGCCGAACCGCTCCTGGGTACTGACAAACACTCCGGGAATAATGCCGCATGACCCCGCAGTCGGTGTAGCCACGATGCGTCCCATTGAAGCATTCACTTCCGATACAGACAAGGCATAAGCCAGTGCCGTACAAGCATCGGTGCCCAGCGCGGGTACGCCGCTGCTCATATACTGATGAACACGAACCGCATCCCCGCCGGTCAGCCCGCTTTTGGAAGGGACCGGTTCATGAATTCCCCGGTGGACCGCTTCCTTCATGATGCCATAGTAGTCGGCCATCTGCTTGAATGTCTCTTCCTCGCTCTTGCCGGTCTCCTTGATCTGCTCCTTCAGCATGAGCTGGCCTATCGTAACCTGATCCTCCCGGCAGCATGCGATAATCTGCTCCAGTGTAGAGAATTTCATGACTGTACCTCCTCTGCGGTCAAATCCGCAACTACGACGCGATGCACACTCGGCAGTCCTTCAATATGCTTCATCAGCTCAACAGGAACCGCCTCATCCGACTCGACTACCGTCATGGCATCGCCGCCCCTTCCCTTACGATCCACATCCATATAGGCAATGTTCACGCCGCCGCCATCCAGGAGTCTGGTAATATGGGCGACCATGCCCGGCGTATCATCATGGAAGACGAGCAGCACCGGATAATTCATCGTAAACTTGACGTCAAAACCATTCACGCGCAGCATCTCCACACTGCCTCCGCCAATGGAAGCGCCTGCAATGATATCGGTATGCTCCCCGTCTTTCAGTCTTAACTCCACGGTATTCGGATGAAAGGCCACATTCTGTGCGGTCCTGAACTTGAGTTCGATGCCTGCCGCTTCGGCAAGTTCAATGGAATTCCGGATGCGCATATCGTCCGTGGCAAAATCGAGCAATCCGCCCACGACAGCCAGATCGGTGCCGTGACCGCGGTAGGTTTCAGCAAAAGAACCGTAAAATACAATTTCCGCCTGATCGGGGAACGCTCCAAATATGCGCCGCGCAGCTCTGCCGATCCGCACGGCCCCTGCGGTATGAGAGCTGGACGGCCCTACCATACTGGGCCCAATAATAGAAAATACATCTTTAAACCGCATGCGCGATTCCCCACTTTCGACTATTCTGCCCTCATTGTATCAGTCCGCGAGCCATCTTTCCAAGTGCTCTTGAATAAATTCATCATCGTTCAAATGCGGATAGTCCCGGTAAACTCTGTCAATCTCCGCGGATTGGCCCGAAGACAGCGTTTCATGCGGATTCAGGCACCATGTGCCTCGCAGCAGCCCCTGTCTGCGGAGCACCTCATGAATGCCTGGAATGCAGCCTGCAAACTGATGTGCAGGATCGAAGAAGGCTGCATTGGAATCCGTGACCTCGGCATTACGGGTCAGCCATTCCTTGGCAAGGTGGTCCTGTCCGCGGGCTTCCTTGATCTCTTCCAGCAGCTTCACCGCTTTATTCGTCCAAACCGCCCAGTGACCAAGCAGGCCGCCGACAATCGGCTTGGTGACCATCGTTCCGTTCACCCGGAACCGATACGTTGTCAGCAGATCGTTAACGATGTTGTCATCGTTCCCCGTATATAGCGCAATATCCTCGCTGCGGCTTGAATAACAGACGGCACGAACGACGTCAATCGTCTGGTAGCGGTTGAAGGGAGCCATTTTGATAGCAACGATATTCGGAATTTCAGCGAATGCTCGCCAGAAGTCGAACGAGAAGATATTGCCGCCAACCGATGGCTGAAGATAGAATCCGATCACCGGCATGATGCTCGCAATTCTCTCCGTGCGCTCCAGAATGTCCTCCTCGCTCCAGCCGTTTAAGCCGCCCATACTGAGAAGAACCGCATCATAACCAAGCCTGCGAGCAACCTCCGTCTCCTCCACCGCCTGTTCCGTCGGACCACAGACTCCGGCCACCATGATAAAGGGTCGAGCAGGCGCAGCCTTGCGAATTTCCTCTGCTGCAAGACGCAGCACCGGTTCATACAGATCGATGCCTTTGTCTCGAATCTCGAATTGAGTGGAATGAACACCAACCGCAACACCTCCTGCACCGGAGGCGGCATAATAGCGGGTTAATGCCCGCTGGCGACGTTCATCCAGCCTCCGGTTCTCATCCAAGGCAAGCGGGTGCGCCGGAATAACGAGTCCTTCATGAAGGGCCTTCAGCTTCTCGGGCGCCAGCTGCTGGGCTGTAGGGACCTGTCCGCTCATTAGAATTTCCCCTTTCTCTCTTGGAAGTGAGTCGGCTTATTCCAGCTTTCGCCGCCGGATAATACCCATTCAGCGGTCCAGTCCAGCATCTGCAGTAAAGACACCCTCGGATAACCGAACAGCTGGTGAGATTTCGAAGCATTGTTCAGGAGCGCCGTCTCGGACTCGGTACCCGTAAAGCTCACTTCCTTGCCCATTCGTGTGGCCAGTTCCTGCGCCGCCCAGCGGATCGACATCGTCTCCGGTCCGGTAATGTTAATGATTTCGGGCGGCGTGCTGCAATGCAGGAGTGAGCGGAGCGCCATTTCGTTGGCATCCCCCTGCCATATCATATTCGCATGCCCCATCGCAAGGTGAATCGGACGATCCTCATGGATCGTTTTGGCCAATTCATGAAGAACGCCATAGCGCATATCAATCGCATAATTCAAACGGTACACCGCCATCGGAGTTCCATTCTTGTGAGAGAAGTACTCAAAGACGCGCTCTCTTCCCAGGCAGGACTGCGCGTACTCTCCGACCGGCTCCGGTGCCACGGATTCGTTGACTCCGCCACTGCTCACCGCTGAGAACGGATACACATTTCCCGATGAGAACACCACCATGCGGGATGTCTTGAATTTCTCGGCCACCCGGCCCGGCAAATAGGCATTCATCGCCCAGGTAAAATATTCACGGCCCGTTGTGCCGAATTTATTCCCTGCCATGTAGACCACATTGGCAGCTTCTGGCAGCTGCTGGAGCTCATCATCGTTCAGCAGATCGCATGAAATGGTCGCTACGCCCGCCTCTTCCAATTCGCGTCTGGCTTCGGCATTGCTAAACCGGGACACCCCGATGATCCGCTTGCTGCCACCGCCTTCACGAACGGCATTAGCCGCAAGTCTCGCAAGGCTTGGGCCCATTTTTCCGCCGACGCCCAGCACAAGGATATCGCCCTCCAAAGACGCCAGATCGGTAACAAGCTGCTCTGATGGCGCAGCCAGCTTTGCTTCTAATTCCGCAACGGTTAACATCAACAATCTCCTCCTCCGATATGTGATTCCCCTTCATCATACGGCCCTACTCAATATAAAGACAAATCTTTTAATCGTCTTTAAATAAGATTGGTTGATGCGAGATGATCTCCGGTTGTCTCCTTCTCGGGAGAGGTTTTATCGTTAGGTTCTTCGCAACAAGTACAGAACCCCTTATCCATGCATGAAAAAAAGCTCCCTGAGCTCAGGGAGCAAACGAAATGTTCAGCACAATATATCGAAGTACAAAGAAGGCAATAATGAAGGATGCTGCCAGTCCCAGCAGCGTAAAGATAAAGATTTTCTCAAAGCGGGAAAACTTAGCTTTCGTTCTCGTACTCTTCAAAACCATCACCTCATCTACCATTATAGCGCATTTATGATAGCTTATTCCAGAAAGGTGAACCGGAAGATTTGTCTGGGTCTCCCCCGCGGCACCTTCTCGATCCCCGCGATTTTGACCAGATCATTGTCCGTCCACAGCTGGAGCAGCCGGTGTGCACTCCGAACGGTAATGTCCAGCAGATGGGCAAGCTCATGGACCTTGTATTCGTATTTACCCGAGCGTGCGCGCTGGTTCAGCAGTTTGCTTAAATAGGCGCTGGTCATGCCTGCGTCCTCTGCCCGCTTGATCAGCTCCGCATCGGTAAAAGACAACACCTCCTGCACCGGATCGGCCATCTCCAGCGGTCCAATCAGCGTTCCATCTTCCCGTACGATGAAGCAGGCGTTGCCGCCCACCTCCTTCGCTTTGCGCATCGCGATGCGTGCGTTAGTCCCCGCCAGACTGGCCGATTGGCCGAAGCCCATGCCGATGCTGAGCGAAATGCCGTAGGTTTTGTTCACGTCTTTGGCCAGGGGAATGGTTTTGTAGCCACCGGTTTCCCGTTCGAAGATGCCCCGCGTTGTAAAAAACAAATACTCATCCCCGCCCAGATGGGTCAGATAACCATCAAGCGACTCCACATAATCCAGCACCATTCGGTGGATGTCCAGCTTCAGCTTCTGGACTTCATGCTCATTATTCCTTCGCAGTGCCTGGGCGCCGAAATCATCTATATTGATCATGCCGACCACAATCTGGCCCTCCCGACTCCGGCGGGAGGCCGTAGACAACAAAGCCCGTTCCAGCGATACCACAATATCCTGATCGGAAGGCAGCAGCCATTCATTCGGTATCCCGAGCTGTGTCAGCTCATCGGCTACAGACTCAACCCCGGTAAACGCAACAAAACTCGTGCCGGATTCATATTGAGACCGGTGAAAGGCAATCAGGCTCTGCTTCGGGGCATAGGCAGGCCCATCGTATATGACAGCCTGTACAGCAGGAATGCCCAGATCCTTCATGGTCCGAACCACCATCGCCTCTGTTAACGTATCCACCGATATTCCTCCTGCAAGCCTTCCCCTCTGTCCGGCATAAAACAGGGCTTTATACAACCCCGCGTCCGTAACGGGTACATAATGAACCGGAATTTCGACTTGGCCGAGATCCTTCACCTTACGCTGTGACAACGGATCCGAGAGGAACATTACCTCGACCTCGCTTCCGATTCGTTCAGCCAGGGCAGGTGCTTCAGCCTCATCCTGAAATACAAGCGGCACAGGGTCAAAGGAAGGAAAGGTTTCAATGACCTTCAAAATCTTGTCAACGATCGTCTGGGTTCCAATAATGCCGATACGGATTTGCTGGACAGGGGTACGGTTACGCTCTGTCATGATTCCTTCACTCCCATCATTCCCATTTCCGAGAAGCCGCATGGGGCAGGCAGGCACGGATACCTAAATCATACCCGCAATCGGAAATTTGGCAAGTGAATACAGCCCCCCATTCGTAAACTCACCCCTGCACCAATCTGGTGATTCAGTCAGGCGAACACGATAAGGAAACAACAAACAGCGCTGCCATGCTTGTCCCCCAAGTTTCAAGTGGACCAACATGATCAGCGCTGCTTTTATGGAATCAACCTATATTAAGTTTGTTCTTCGTGCATGACAAATTGAGCAATGTTCTTGCTGTGGTCCCCGACACGCTCCAGGTTGCTCAGAATATCCAGATATACCGCTCCGGAGTTGCCTGTGCACAGATTCTGGTTCAGACGCTGAATGTGACTCTTGCGGAATTTGACCTCCATCTCATCCAGTTCCCGCTCATAATCCAGTACCTCCTGCGCCGCAGTCACATCATTATGCTCCAGTGCGGCAAGTGCCCGTTCCACCGCCTTGTCGGCAAGGGTGAGCATCTCTTTCAATTCACGCCCGGCTTCTTCCGAGAATTCAACCTTTTTATTAATGCTGAATTCAGACAGCTCTACGATGTTTTCCGCATGATCGCCAATCCGCTCAATATCATTCACAAGTTGGAACCAGCCGGAGGCTTTCTCCGATTCACCCTCGGGCAGGCCGTTCTGCTGCTGGATTTTCACCATATAATCGGTAATTTTCCGATTCAGTTCGTTAATGAGCTCTTCCTTCTGCAAGGCAAGCTCCCCCACTCGGGATTCCCTGCTGAAAAAGAAGGTTGACGCATCATTAAGCGTCTCACGGGCATACTGCCCCATGCGTAAAATCTCATGCTGGGCTTGTCCGAACGCAACCGCCGGCGTCGCCAGCAAGCGTTCATCCAGATAAATCGCCTTGAATTCAATCTCCTGCATTTTACCCGGAATAACCTTGGTTACCAGCCATGCCAGAGCCGGAATTAATGGCAGGAAGATCAAGGCATTGGTTGTATTAAAGATTCCGTGTGCGTATGCAATCTGCATCCGGATATTGACGCCTTCGCCAAGCCACAGGACCAGGGAGTGCACGGGCACCAGCAGAATCATAAAGATAATGGCTCCAATGACGTTAAAAATAACGTGTACCAGCGCTGTGCGCTTCGCTGCAACCGTGGCCCCGATGGAAGCCAGCACCGCTGTGATCGTTGTGCCGATATTATCGCCAAACAGGATCGGCAGCGATCCCTTCAGACTGATCATGCCTTCATCAGCAATCGTTTGTAATATACCGATGGTTGCGCTGGAGCTTTGGACAATCATCGTGAATACAGTACCTACAATAAGAGCCAATAAAGGCTGGTCCTGCAATTGGATCATAAAGTCCGTAAACGCAGGAAGCTCGCTAAGCGGCTTCACGCCGCTGCCCATGGTCGACAACCCCAGGAAAAGGGTCCCGAAACCAAAAACGACTTGGCCAATATATTGAAATTTCTTCTTGTTAAAGAAAAATAAAAAGAACGCACCTACTGCAATAATAGGCAAAGCATATTCTTCAATCTTGATTCCGACGATAAAAGCAGTCATGGTTGTTCCGATATTGGCTCCCATGATCACGCCGATTGCCTGCTTAAGCGTCATCAATCCTGCATTAACCAACCCGATGGCCATAACGGTTGTTCCCGATGAGGATTGGATAAGAATCGTAACCCCGACCCCAACCAGCACGCCCAGCACCGGGTTGGATGTATATTTCTCCAGCAACCCGCGCATCTTGTCTCCTGCCGACTTCTGCAGCCCGTCCGACATATATTTGATGCCGAATAGAAAAATACCCAAGCCGCCTACAAACTTAAATAGGATGTCTTGCCAATCCAAGAGATAAATCCTCCTTCTGATGTTACACACGTAGTAAGGTTATAAAAAACCCTCTAATAATTTAGCACAATTTCCAGATAAGATATACCTATCTAAGTATCGACATATTACGGGAGGGGCAGACCTATTTCGACCGAGGTACCCCGCTCTTCCTCGCTCCGAATGACAATTCGGCCATGATGGCTCTCCATGATCCGATGGACAATCATAATGCCAAGGCCGTTGCCGTCCGGCTTGGTTGTATGAAACGGCTCCCCGATCCGCTGAAGCACTTCCTCCGTCATGCCGGAGCCGTTATCTGTAAAGATCACGCGCTGATAACCCTCCTGCACATCCAGACGAATATGAATATTGCCGCCATAAGGCAGGGCTTCCATCGCATTTTTCAGAATATTAAGAAAGACCTGCTTAATCTGGTTCCGGTCACACAGAATCACTGCATTCTGCACAAAACATTGGGTCATCTCAATCCCGCTGAGTTCCGCCTGAATCGCAAACAGATGGAGCACCTCTTCCAGGATTTCGCCGCAATCCTCCTGCTTCAATACCGCAGCCTGAGGTTTGCCCAGAATCATGAACTCCCCGACCATCAGATTAGCGCGCTCCAGCTCGGACATGATCAAGTCATAATGGCGGAGCCGGGCATCCTTATTGGCCAACTGCAGCATTCCCTTCACGGTTGTAAGCGGATTGCGCACTTCATGGGCAATACTTACGGCAACCTGACCGGCAAACACCAGCTTTTCCGTGTTGCGCAGCACTTCCTCGGTTCGCTTCATCTCCGTAATATCCCGAAGGGAACCCACCACCCGCATGATCTGCCCCTTCCGGTCATACGCCGGCTGGACGTCGAGGATATAGTGGTTCACATTCCCGGATATTTCGAGCGAGAGCTCCTCTCCGATGCAGACTTCCTGCCTCTGTATCACCCGCTCATAATACTCGCCAATCGGCTTGATTCCGAACACCGAGCGGCTCACATAGTTCGACCGGTCCCGGTCACTCCGATCTGGGCACAACAGACTCAGACAGTGTTCGTTCATCTCCAGAATCTGACCCTGGGCATCCGTAATAATGACACCGTAATGGTTCGTGCCGAGGAGCACCTGGTTCAAGGTCTGCAGCTGTGTATTCTGTTTGCGGGTAACCATCTCCCGCTCCAGGGAATCGGCCATGGTGCATAGCAAGGCATGAAGATGCGGGTGAACAAATTCCTTGTTTGTCATCAAAGAGATGGTCCCTATAATCTCCTTGCCGCTCTCGCCATGAAAGGGTGCCGAATAACAGGCCATGCCGTGAAGAATCTGATGAAAATGATCCTCTCCAATTAACGTAAACGGCCGTTTGTAGTTAAGGCACAGATCGATCGAGCTTGGGCCATCTTCCGCGCAATAGCCGCTGCCCTCGACGATACCCAAATACCGGGCCGTTTCAATGATGGTCGGGTCCCCGGCAAAATCAAGAATGAATCCTTCATTATCCGTAATCGTAATCAAGACGGGGTTCCCGGATCCGGAAGAAAGAAACTTATTTACGAATGCTTGTATCACTTCGATGTATTCACTATATTTTGCACGCCTGACGGCCAATGCTTCATCATTCAACCGATGAGTATGTGTTGGAACAAGCTCCGGGTTCATCCCCTTGTCTATACACTGCTGTTTTGCCTGCCGAATGATCTCCTGATCGGTTATTTCACCAAATGGTTTGTCCAAAATCACATACCCCTTTTTATCATACTGCCACTTTAATGTCATTTCCGTCTATTCTATCACTTTTATCGGCAAATGGAGCCTGGCAGTAAACCCAAGAAAATCACACCCATCCAAGCCTTCATCTTAGCACTATCAGGACTTGCTGAACAGGCAGTCCCGTATGTCTGTCTTCAACCACGAAAATATAAGGAGCCGACCAAGATATGAATCTTGATCGGCTCCTTGTTATTGTATAGGTCACATGATCCTTATTGGTTCAAGAGGAACTCTTCACCGGCAATGCCAGGGGAAGTCATATGATACGGGTCCAGGATGACCCGGATCTGATCCTCTGTCAAAAGCCCCTGCTCCAGAATAATCTCCTTGATGCCTTGGCCCGTCTTCTGTGCTTCCTTCACCAGCCTGGATGCCACATCGTAGCCCAGATGCGGATTCAATGCCGTAATAATGCCGTAGCTGTTATCCACGAAATACTTGCAGCGTTCCTTGTTCGCTTGAAGGTCGACTATCAGGTTCTTGTAGAATACATCCATCCCGTTCTTCAGGATTTTGAGGGAATGCATCAAGTTGTTGGCCGCGACCGGAACCATAACGTTCAGCTCGAATTGTCCGGCCTCGCATGCCACGGCTGATCGTGTGGTCGTTGCCGATCACCTGGGAACGAAACCTGGTTCATGACCTCGGCCATAACCGGATTGACCTTGCCCGGCATAATCGACGAGCCCGGCTGTCTTGGAGGCACGTTCAGCTCGTTCAAGCCCGCTCTCGGCCCGGAAGCCATTAACCGGATATCGTTGCACATTTTCGAGAAATTAACGGCACATACTTTAAGCGCAGCCGACAATTCCATGTACGCATCCGTGTTCTGGGTAGCATCCACCAGATCCTCGGCTTGCTTCAGGGAGAAGCCCGTCTGCTCAATCAAATGCTGAACGACGCTGTGCATATAGTCCGGCGTAGCATTCAGCCCCGTTCCCACAGCCGTGGCACCCATATTCACAACTAACAAGCCTTGTGCCGCCCGGTCGATCCGGTTGATGTCACGTGTCAGCACATTGGCATAAGCCCCGAATTCTTGTCCAAGGCGGATCGGTACCGCATCCTGCAGATGCGTGCGCCCCATCTTGATGACATCGTCAAATTCCTTGGCCTTGTCCTGAATCCCGGCAACCAGTGTGCGGAACACCCCCAGCAAATCCTGAGTCAAGCGGTAGGACGCAATGCGAATGGCTGTCGGAATCGCATCATTCGTAGACTGTGACATATTGACATGATTATTAGGATTGCAGTAGAAGTACTCGGCCTTCTGTTTCCCCAAGAGTTCCAATGCGCGGTTCGCCAACACCTCATTCATATTCATATTGATCGAAGTGCCCGCCCCGCCCTGAATGGAATCGACAATGAATTCGGAGCGAAGATTGCCCGCAATAATCTCATCTGACGCCTCGATAATGGCGCTTCCTATCTTTTTGGGAAGCAAGCCAAGCTCCATGTTGGCCAGGGCCGCTGCTTTTTTTACTTCTCCGAGAGCAGAGATAAGCTCGGCGTGAATCGGTACCCCGCTGATCGGAAAGTTCTCTACCGCCCTGACAGTATTAATGCCGTAATAGGCTTCCACAGGAAGCTGTTTTTCCCCCAGAAAATCCTTTTCAACCCGAAACTGCATATCCATGGACAACATCACCATCGCCTTTTGATTATTTTGTATCGTGCTTTTCACCTGTTATCATCCAGCTTGCCCGGATATATACAGAATTCTGCCTTCCCACTGGAAATCCTCTATAGCTTACGCGTTTTGTTAGAGAACATTGAATAATATGTGTGAGTGCGCAAAAAAAGAGGCTTTCTCTAAGTAGAAATACCCAGAAATCGCCTCTCTTACCCATCATACCTCTTGTTCGGTTGATGGACATCCATACGAAGCGTACACAGACTACACAAGGGAGGTCGTTCGATACGGCGGAAAACCAAGCGAGATCACCGCCCCTCCTTCTTTACGATTGCCTGCCGTAATCAGCCCGCCGCAGCGCTCCACGATGGCACGGGCAATCGCCAGCCCCAGGCCGGATTCGCCGTTCTTCCCTTTAACAAACCGGTGGAACAGGAACGGAAGCAGCTCATCGGATATGCCCTCTCCGTCATCGGAAACGGTAAGCACCACCTGGCCTTTTTGGATGCCGGCTTGAATGTAAATATGCTTGCTTGCATGTCTGGCCCCATTCGAAACAATGTTAAGCAGCGCTTGCAGCAGCTTGTCACGGTCAGCGCACACAATTAACGATTCGTTCTCCCCATAAGAAGGATGCACAAACAGCCCTTTTTTCACCAAGACCGGATTGATTCTCTCAATGGTTTCCTCCACAAGCTCCCTCAGGTTGACGGCTGTAGCCTTGAATATGTCATCCTCGCTGTCCAGCTTAGCCAGAAGTGTCATCTCGGTCACGATATTTCTCATCCGGCCGCTCTCGCTCATAATGATCTCCAGCCCTTTGCGGATGTCCTCCCCTTCAAACACCCCGTCCCGAATTCCTTCCGCATATCCGGAGATGGACATAAGGGGCGACTTCAACTCGTGCGAAGCGTTCTGGAAAAATTGCTTCTGGACATGGTTGTACCGCTCGAGCTCACCTGCCATTTCGTACAGAGAGTCTGCAACAACGCCGATCTCTCCGCTTGCCGTAACACGCTCTACTTCGGAGAACTGGCGCTGCTTCACCTTCTTCAATTCTTCCCGAAGCAGCATGAGCGGCTTAATCAGCCGTTTGGTAATGAATAAGCTTAAGATAAACATCATCACAGCCCCTACGCCAAAGACCAGCATTAAACGGCCAAGCAGCGCCTGCTCAATCGCCTTGATCTTGCTGAGGGGGGTAAGCAGCGTTAATGTTCCCTGAGGCACCGTCGTGACCTCCGTGAGATACGCATCGTTGTTCATAGCGGCTTGAAAGGATACCGTCGAGAATTCCACCGGTCTTATCGGTGCAGCGTCATACGGATAGGCTGTGACCGTTTCCCGTGGAATCACTACATTTCCTTGAGTATCCTGAATAATAACTTCCACATTCGCCATCCGGCCAGCCGTATAACCTGTAACGGCTATCGGCGTACTATCGATCGGAAGACTCTGGGCGGCAGCCGTCTCCAGCTTGGCCGAGAGCTCGGCGCCAATGGACTGCATGTCCTTGCGCTGCGTTCCGATAAAGTGATCCAGCAGCACGTAATGAATGACAACGGCTGTAACGGAAAGCACAAGTATTAACGATAACGCAAAAGCAAGATTGATCTGATGCACCAGCTTCATATCGATGATTCCTCCCCATCCGCTCTCATTCGGTATCCATGTCCCCATATCGCCTCAATCGGCAGCTGCTCCACCTTCTTGCGAAGACGTTTAATGAGATGATCCACCGCCCGGTCGCTTCCGAAATAGTCGTCGCCCCACACGGAGGTCAGCAGTTCATCTCTTGTAAACGCACGATTGGGATGCTCTACAAATACTTTCAGCATCTCGAATTCTTTGTTGGTCATCTCCACTTCTCCCCCGTTCCAGAACACACGTCTCTCTTCCAGCATCAACTGCAGACGGCCGTTGCTAAGCTCCGGGGACGCTGACCGCAATCCCTGGCATTACCCTCTACATGATTGAATTTATACCATCGGTTGAGCTGCCGTTTGATTCGGGCGATCAGCTCACGGGGGCTGAACGGCTTGACCATATAGTCATCGCTGCCCAGCTCAAGCCCCAGTATTTTATCGACTTCACTATCCTTGGCCGAGATCATAATGATGGGGACCTCAGCTTCCGCGCGTATCCGCCTGCACAATTCGAAACCGTCCATGCCGGGCAGCATAATATCCAGCACCCACATATCTGGCGGGTTCGTTGTCCACATCTCCCAGCCTTCCTCTGCTGTTCCAAGCCCAACGGTCCGGTAACCCTCCTTGCGCAAATAAGCCTCCACCAAATTTCGTATATGCTGATCATCGTCGATCACGGCGATGAGATAATTTTGATTCATATATAGTACCTCCGAATTCATCTCCTCTCAGTATACCAAGCGGCGTGCGGCGAATGGGGAATGCCATTATTTTTCCACAAATACACCAATGTTCTGCCAATGCTGACCCGTACACTGGGTACTGTAAGACAAACCAACCCGATAAGGAGTGTTAAACCATGAAACACAGATTATTTGGCAAACTCGCACTATCCGCAGCCCTGCTTGGTGGAACAGCAGCTCTTCCAGTCCATGCCTCAGGTGCTGATACACCAGGCGACGTTTCAAGTCAAACAGGGAAAAGCGCGCCTGCTGAGACTATTGAGATTGCAGCTGTCCATACCCTGCCGAACCCGCTGGAATTGGCAGAGAAATACGCCCCGGAAACGGTTCAGGATTGGAAAGAAACCCTTGAGAAATACGGCAAGCTTGCTGGTGCTGAGGGAACATTTCAGTTCGCGGCGACAACAGCCGCCGCCACGGTTCGGGTTAACGATGACTCGAAGCCGGGTGAAGTAAAGGACCCCGTGGAAGCTACAATTTCGTTCAAGGCTACACCGGCCAAGGATATCCAGGAGTTAATTGACAGCGGTGAGATCAAGGAATTCACAGCAACCGGGGTCAATGACGTTGGGATGCCTCCTGAAGGTGTGACCATTCAAAGAACGGAAGCTGTAAAAGCAGGGGGCGGCGAGGCTCCATCTAGCTTTGTACCAGCCGGTGTAGAAGGTACAAAGGCAGTGAAAATCAGCGATGAGGATCTGGCTTTCATTCATGCAAGAGTAGACCTCTTCAAAGCTGCGGATTCCAAGGATTCCGCCGCCATTCAAGAAGCGCTGACAAAACTGCTGAACCAGTACAAGGAACAGATCACCAAGCTGGAAGCTGAAGCGAAATAACATACAACGGTTAAGTACAATCGGAACTTACAACACACAGGCGGCAAACGCCCGATATACTTAACAAAACAACCCTTGCCGGTGCCGCGGCAAGGGTTGTTCGTGCAGGCTCTGTTTATTTTTGCGCCATGGCCTTCATGAGTTTTACGGCTGAACGTATACGCGGACGCTTTAAGTTCTCCTCCACATAGCGGTAATCCGTTAAGATCACCTTCGCATCCCGCAGTCCGTATGCAAAATCGTCATCGAACAGAAGCCGATACTCCCACACCCGCTTCTCCCAATTCGGAATATTCGCCAGCATCCATGCATCCTCGGCTCCCGGGTGGACATAGGTTTCGCTAACCCCTTCAGGCAGTCTGTACAGCTTATCGATCAGCGATTGCTTGAAGCTGTCATAGGTCTCCCCTTCGACAACAGGGAACGGATGCGAGAGCAAATAATCCGGAATCGGCACCCCCAGCATATCGGCAAGACTGGAGGCAAGCGCGACCGGACGCTCGATATTCGATAAAGAGCTAAGCAGGGGATCCTCCGGATGAATGTAACGGAATAAACGTGCAGGAAGCCGCCAGCGCGAAGTCTTCCACAGCATCTGCGGAATAAGACTGCGCCCCGTCTCCATCCCATACAGACTGCCCATGTGATTATCAACATGGCTCACAGGAATGCCAGCCTTGCTCGCCCGCTCATACTGCGCGTCCAGCTCTTTCAGCACGGCCCCTGTCTCCGCCTTCTGTTCAAACTCCTGAACCGTCGCGTATTGTTGACCGCTCTGGTCATGCAGGGATGGATGACCGGTCAAGCTGCTCCATCGCAGCGCCTCGAATTCGCTTGTCATGGTCAGGTGCAGTCCGACATTGGGCTGGCGCCGACGAGCCGTCCAGGAAGCAGCCTCTTCAAACCCGGGGGCCACCGTCATGATGGTGGCAGAGGAAGCCTTGTTCTCCTCCAGCAGATGCTGAATCGCCTGGTTCATAGCTTTGCTCTGCCCGAAATCGTCACAATTGATGATCAGCCTTCGCTCCATGGTCATGTTCGCCTCCTATGGTTTTTGAGAATTCGATTCTGGTCAGGAAGGATAACAGGAAGGAGATGATCAGCAAGCACAACGGAACGACACTGATCAAGTACCTGAAGGTTGATTCCGGATCGCTTCCCGGGTTGTCACCGCTCTCATATCCGAAAATCATGCCGACCACAAAGAACGCCAGTGCGGAAATCAATCCGCTGGAACGCGTAATGAACCCGCTGACAGCCGTATAGATTCCCTCTCGCCTTAGACCCGTCCGCTCCGCATCCTCATCGATGATGTTCCCGCTAACCATAGCCGGTGTTACCAGAAATCCTGCCAGACCGAAGCCCACGCCGATGCCGGCCAAAATGCCGCTGAGCAAATCGTATCCGAACCAGAGTGGAATAACGGATATACCGTACACCCCGAGCGAGAGTCGCCAGGCCTTCACACCATCCATCCTGCGGATCATCCAATACCAGACGAACACCAGCGGGATGACCGATACAAACACAGCCGCCAGCAGAATCGATACTTGGTCAACCGGAATCTTCAGCACATATTTGGCATAGAAGGGGATCGTTGAGCTTATCAGACCATTCACCGTCTGGGCGAACGAGTTGGAGATGTTAAATACCCAGAACTTTTTGTTGCGCAAGGTTTCACGAAACGCCTGAACCAGCTTGAGCGGCTCGTTTGTGCTGTACACCTCCTGCTCCCGAACGCTCATCATACAGAGGAGCATGAATACACCAAACAACAGCGCATACAGAATTGCCATATTGGAAAAACCCAGGGCATCATAGATGATCGGAGTAAGCGCAGTGCCTATCAGCAAAGCCACTACCTGGTAGCCCTGCTGTATAGCTGAAGCCTTTGCCCGTATCCGGTCCCCGCGGAACAGCTCGGGAAACAATGCTCCATAATTAACCCATAACACGGTGGCTACAGCTTCATACAGAATAAGCGCAACCAAAAACCACATAAACAGTCCGTTCTGAGACAATCCTTCCGGTGGCGAGAATACGAGCACGAAGGTCAGCATGAACAGTGGAATCGCACCGAATACCCACGGCCTGCGCCGCCCAAGCCTGGTCTTCGTACGATCCGACCAATATCCCATGAGCGGATTGTTGACAGCATCCCAGATCAGAAATACCGTCCGCGCGAGGGATGCCAGCCCAATGCCAAGTCCCAGTGTGTCCACGTAAAAAAAGATATAAAAGGAGCTGAACGCCTGACTCGGAACCATCATGGCAAACATGCCGAGCGAATATGAATACGGTGAATTCCTCCAACTGCGCTTCATCCGTTTCCCTCCATCCGTTAAGGACGATTTGTTGTACAGTATTCGGCGCAAAGAACGATTATACCTGCTCATGCAAGGGAGGCCATGAGATCTTGTCGAACCGTGCAGGGCAGCGTCTCCCCCTGCCGTAAATTTGGCTGATAATACATAGTTTTCTTGGCAATAGCCAACCCTTCTGTGTAAGGCCGTTAAAACCACTCGGAAAGGATCTGTGCCATGGAACTCATCAAAGATCTTCTGGTAGTGCTCGGCAGAATTTATACCATCTATCCGCTGCTCTTAGCCGTTACCCTGTTTATGGGCCGTCGATCCGTTGCCGAGCTGCCCGTCTTTGATTACATCATCATTCTGTCCCTCGGTTCCGTAATCGGGGCAGATATTGCAGACCCCCATATCGAGCATATTCCTACGATCTTCGCCATTGTTGCCATCGGTGTCCTGCAAAAGATCGGCTCCGTCCTGCTCATTAAGAGCCGCCTCATCGGGAAATGGATGACATTCGAACCCATTATCGTGATTAAGGATGGGCAATTCCTTCATAAGAATCTGAAAAAAGCCCGTTATCCCATCGATAATATTTTGCAGATGCTGCGTGAGGATCAGATTTTTGATATCAACACTGTGGATATGGCCGTGCTGGAGCCGAATGGGACCTTATCCGTTCTGAAGAAAATGGGGAAGATGACCGTTACGCTAGAGGACTTAAAATTAAAGCGGCAGGATTCCGGCCTGTCCTACGCCATTATTAAGGAAGGGCGAGTTCAAACCATAACCCTCCAAAAGCTAAACCTTACAGGAAAATGGCTGGAGAACCAGCTCAGCGAGCGGGAGATCCTGCTTGATCAGGTGTTCTTCGCTTCTCTTGATGAACAGATGTCTTTAAACATCACCGTCTATGATAAGGAAATTCCGGTTCCCCCGCTGTATCATTAACGAGAAAAAAGCCCGGCGCAGCCGCCAGGCTTCTTCTTGTATTCCCCTCTTATTGAAGAACGATTTTGATCGCATGGCCAATCGGCGGCAGGCTCTTGGTCATCACAGGGCTGTAATAACCAATGATCTCCGCATCGGCAGTCAAATCACTAGCTTTCATAGCTTTGCCATCTTTATGCTCGATAATCGTTTCAGGCGTCAGACTTAGGATCACTTCACTTGGTGATTGCTCCGTCAATCCTTGACCCTTGATCGTTACACGCAGGTTGCCGCCCTCTGCATTGATATCAGTAATCGCACCAGCGGTAGCGAGTTGTTCCTTCTCTTCCTTGTCCGACTTCACACTGATTTCATAAGCGTAGGTCTGCGGCGGCAGGCTCATGGTCATCGCCATGCTGTGAACGGCTTCAATCTCCATCCCTTTCGCAAGATCCTTGAGCTCGATCTTCTTGCCTTCCGCGTCGCGGATGATGGTGCTCTCGTCCACATTCAGAATGATGCCTTCCGTTCCCGTGCCGTTAATATGAACGGCCTTGCGATTTTCATTTTGAATGACTTCCGTGATTTTGCCGCTGGTGGTTTCCTTCTTCACATCATCTTCCCCGGAAGTGATACTCACCTTCATACCATCGACCGCGACGCTAGCCCGGAGTACCTCGCTGAAGAAGTTAGCCGGAACATAGAGCGTGCCCTTCACATTCACCGGCGCAGCGCCGAGGGACTTGTACATTTTGTTTACCGCGTACTGATCCTTGCCTGTTTGCACGAGGGTCCAGATCGGTGAGCCCGGTTTCGTCAGCTCTGCAGAGCGATCCTCCTGATTCCAGTCCAGCTCAAATCCGAGTGCCTCGGACACGCTCCGCAGCGGAATCATGACCAGCTTCGCGTCTGTATTCATAAATCCAGCGCCCGTCACATCCTTGCCGTTGACCAGCACTCCATAATCCATGGCAGCCGATATCACAACCGGCTTCTGTTCCTGGCTTCCTCCAGCCTGGGGTGCCGCATAAACCGCTGCACTACCGGAAACCGCCATGGCTGCAACCATCAGTGTCACCGCTTGCTTCTTCCATTGTTTGTTCATGTTGATCATCCTTTCTAGGTGTCTTTCATTATCATGTACAACTATACTGACGGGCGTTTTTTGCCAAATGTTGCATTGAAACGAAAAAGAAACCCTACCGAGAACATACAAAAAAAGCCGTCCGGAAGACTATACAGTCTTCCGAAACGGCCTCTTGCATGCCGGTCTATTTCGTTGATCGACATACAAACAACGGGTCAACAAAACTTCTGCAATATTCCTCCGCAATCTGCTCCGCACTATATCCCATATCCCGGAGATACAGAATAATGTCCGCCCGAGGCAGCGAGGCAAGCATGACGGATGTAAATTGTGAATCAACCGGCATCAGCGTTCCTTGCTCCGCCGCTTGGTCCAGAAGGCCCTTGATCTGCAGTCGCAAATACATGAAAGGTGGATGCTCACACAAAATGTTCTTGGTGTCTTCCAGCCGATCGGAACTCAGCATCACCCGCAGCCATTCCAGATCCTCATTGAAGTGAAGAATAACCTTCGTCATGACGGTCCTCAAACGGGCCGCAGCGGGCACATCCGCGCTATTGCGCAGGTAAAGGTCCAATTCCTCCATGAACCGGTCAATCTTCGCCTCCATGAGCGTAAAGCAAATTTTACTCTTGCTTGGATAGCGGCGGTACAAGGTGCCTTGACCGATTCCGGCGGTTTTAGCCACCTGATGCATCGACACGTCCTCGACGCCGTATTGGTCAAACAAGGCCTGAGCCGTATCCAAAATTCTCTGACCTAATTCGTCATTCTCTTTTGCCATTCATATATCCCTTTCTCTTTGAACAAACGGGAATCTTATGCGGCAGACTGTTCTTCTTCTACGGGTGAAGTTGTTCGTTTGACGAAGAAGCCCAGCACCAAGGCCACTATTGCAAGAACAAATCCGATTATAAAGGCGCTTTGAAGGCCTGCAATCATACTTTCCACCGGATTCATATCCCCGGTCGTCTCGACATAATTTTTAGCTCCTGATGACATGATACTGATAAAGAGCGCCATGCCAATAGCTCCGGCAACCTGCTGCAGTGTGCTCATAATCGCTGTTCCATGCGGGTACAGCAAGCGCGGCAGCTGGTTTAGTGCTGTTGTCTGGGCCGGCATCATGACCATAGATATGCCAACCATCATCATAACATGAAGGAAGATAACATAACCACCGGTCCAGGAAGAATCCACTCTCGAGAACAGGAAAATCGAGAGGGACAACAGCACCAGTCCAGGAATAATGAGAACTCTCGGACCGAATTTGTCAAACAGCTTGCCTGATATCGGGGCCATCAGACCGTTGACGATACCCCCCGGCATCATGACAAGTCCTGCCGCCAGTGCGGTCAAACCAAGTGCATTCTGCAGGAACAACGGCAGCATGATCATGGTGGAGAACATACTCATCATCAGCACCAGCATCAGCACCGTGACGAGCGAGAACATCGGAAACTTAAACGTGCGCATATCCAGCATCGGCTGGTCCATCTTCAGCTGACGCCATACAAATAGCAGCAAGCTGACCGCACCGGCGGCAATGAACCATGTGACCTTCGGATCAGACCAGCCGCCTTCACCGGCACTGCTGAAGCCGTACACAATTCCCCCGAATCCGACGGATGACAGAATAATGGAGATAAAATCCACCTTCGGCTTGGTGAGCTCTGTAACGTTTTTTAGTATATATAAATGCAAAAACAATCGAAAATGCCGCCAGCGGAATGATGAGGAAAAACAACCAGCGCCAGCTAAGAGCATCCACAATCAAACCGGACAGCGAAGGTCCGATCGCCGGAGCCGTCATCATGACCAAACCGATCATTCCCATCGCTCCGCCGCGATTCTCAGGCGGATAAATGCTGAGGATCGTATTCATCAGAATCGGGATCAGCAGACCCGTTCCTATTGCCTGCAAAATCCGTCCGGACAACAGCACGCCAAAGGTCGGCGAAATACCGCTGATCACGGTACCGATTAAGAACAGCGTCATAGCACCGATAAACATCTGCCTGGTGGTAAACCACATTTGAAGCAGCGCGGTTACCGGCACCAGAATACCGACAACCAGCATATACGAAGTGGACAGCCACTGAACCGTGGACTCCCCAATACTAAACTGCTCCATCAAGCTTGGGAAAGCGATGTTGAGCAGCGTCTCATTCAAGATGGAAACGAACGCGCCAATAATCAGTGCGGCTACAATCGGCCCTCTCTTTAACTTGCTTAAATCAATCTTGGCCGTACTTGGCCCCACTCCCATATCCAAGACCTTATCCTCCTTAAAATGATGTCTGCGGACAATTGTCCGATTATGCTTTTTAAATTCTAACGGACAATTGTCCGTAGGTCAACTGAAAATTTTCATTGAATTTTCAGGAATTGCAGCCATGCTGGAATTCCTGGGATTATGCGAATACACATCAGTAATTAGGACGCTCAAGAGTTAGGATTTTCAAGACCCTTATGGGTTATCGAAATAACTAGAAAAAGGATCTGCCCCATTATGAAATGCCGGGACAGATCCTTTTCATTCTATGTTCATGCCGATCTCCATCAACCCGCAAGCCGGACATCATCGGAAGGATAGAATTACACTGATGTACTGAACTCGAATGATGCGAGTGCCTGTTATCCGTCACTCCAACTGCCGTTGCCTCTTTTGAGTTTCACGCGTTCTGGGCAATCTTCTCTTGGTATACCTTGGCCCAGCCCTCCAAATTGTTCGTCACGATCAACAATTCCGGATATTGGGCAAGCGTCTCCAGAGCTGCTTCATCATCCGGTGTCCAGACAATGAGCTGGATGTTCCGCTTGCGTGCTTCCTCCATGAACTTCGGGGTCACATAAACGTATTTTACGGATACATACCGGGCCCCGATCGCTTCCAGATACGGAAAAACGGAAGGGGTCGCCCCATATATAACCAGGCCCAGCTCAATGTCCGGATCAAGCGCACGCGCCCGTTCAACGGAATAATGATCGAAGGAGGTCAGGAAGACCTGCTTCTCCATACCCGTTTCCTTGATCACGTTGATGACCTTCTCCTCCAGCCCCGGATAGGTATCGCCCATCTGCTTCAGCTCAATGTCCACGATCATCCGATCCTTGGCAAAACGCAGCGCCTCCTCCAGCGTTGGAATGACCTCTCCCTGGCCTGCGTCCAGCTTGCGTATTTCCTCTAGCGTGAAGGCGTTGATCGCTCCTGTACCGTTGGTTGTCCGGTTTACCGTCGGGTCGTGTATCACAACGGGCACGCCGTCCTTCGTCAGCTGGACATCCAGCTCCAGATGCGAGAAGCCAAGCTCCAGCGCTTTTTGAAAACCGAGCATCGTATTCTCCGGATATTTTAGCGGATATCCTCTATGGGCCAGTCCCCGTACTTCCATATTCCCTTCCCTCCATGTACAAATCGATTGATGGCTTCGATCACGCCTTCGCCATAAGATGCCTGACTTACGTAATCGGATGCCATTTGAAGCTCTATAGGACTGTTCGCTACCGATACTCCAATCCCTGCCAGCTGCAGCATGGACAGATCATTCATCTGATTGCCTATCGCCATGATCCGCCCCGCTTCGATCCCAAGCGTGCGGGATAGACGCTGCAGCATAAATCCTTTGCTAACTTGTCCCGAGACAAGCTCCACGTAGTCAGCCTCGGACTGAAACGGAGAAACGGCATGGCGGTGGACGCTTTCCCACCGGTCCCACACCGTGTTGAATGCGAGCAGATTCCCGATTAATATCACTTTCTCCAGCTCCCCCGCCGTCCAGCGGGAAGATCGGGCAGATATCACGGAGCAGGATACGCGCTCCTTATGCTCATAGGCTTCGATCTCTTCGGTGCGTGCAAAGGTCTGGATTTCGTGCTCGCGGAATAACAACACGCTCAGTCCCATCAGGTGGAAGTCCAGCAGCATATCAGCGATGTTCTTTACGGACAAACAGTATCGTTCCAGGACGCGCCCGCCTTCTGCGAGCACGGCTCCATTGCTCAGAATGACGGGGATATCGATTCCCAGTTCCTGAATCACAGGCATCGCAGTCCGATACGGTCGTCCCGTTGCTACCGTGAACAGGCCGCCTTCCTTCACATATTGCCGGATAGTCCCTGCTACATGTTCACTTAACGAATGATCGGGTGACAATAACGTACCGTCTAAATCGCTTACGATCAGGCGAATGTCTCTCAAGAATATGTCCTCCTCGGTAACGGTGCCAAGGGATGCAGGCTTTCTCCGTCAACTCCGCCTAATCTCTTAACGAATAAAATGAGGTTATTTAAATGTCGAATTCGCCATGGCGGCTACAATATGCTTCTGCATGACCGTAAACACCAGCACGATCGGGATAATGGCCATGACGCTGGACGCCATAATAACATTGAAGAACATCGCTTCATTGCCGGCAATGGAATCCCGCAGCATGGCAATACCTACCGTAAGCACGCGCATATCGTTGTCGTTGGTCATGATGAGCGGCCAGAAATACGAGTTCCAGGACGAGATGAAGATTAAGACGCCCATGGTGACAATCGTTGGCAATGCCATCCGAAACAACAGCTTATACAGAATCGAGAACCTTCCGGCTCCATCCACGCGCGCTGCTTCCAGCACGTCATTGTTGATGGATTTGAAGGCCTGCCTAAGCAGGAATATCGCGTAAGCAGAAGCTCCATGAGGCACGATGAGCGCCCAGAAGGTGTCCAGCCAATCCAGCTTGGACATCATGACGTACACCGGAACGAAAATGACCTGCTCCGGCACGATCAGTGCAGCCAGAACCAGTAAGAACAGAGCGTCCCGTCCCCAGAATTGCCCCTTCGCAAAAGCATATGCCGCCATCAGCGCCACATTCAGCTGCAAAATAATCGTTCCTACCGCCATCAGCAGCGTATTACTGAAGAACCGCGCATAAGGGATCACCCGGAAGGCCTCGGCAAAGTTCTGCCAGGCAAAGGTTTCCGGCCAGAATGTAGGAACGGCCATCCGCATCTCAGACTGCGTCTTGAGCGCACTGATCAGCAGCCAATACACCGGAAAGAACATGACAAGCGTTACCATGACGGCTCCGATGATGCGAAGCGTCATCATGGTCTTGCGGTTCTTGGCTGACCCGGCCATATAATTATCCTTCATAGTGCACCTTCTTCCTGCTGACCACCCATTGAACCAATGTTAACAGCAGTATGATAACGAACAGAATCATGACAAGCGCAGAGGCTCTTCCTGTCTTGAATTCATCGAAAGCCATCGTATAGATCCAGTACACAATAGCGTTTGTGGCCTTGAGCGGACCGCCGTCTGTCATTACGTCAATTGACTGGAACACCTGCATGGAGGAAATAAAACTGGTAATGACAAGAAACAGGGTCATCGGCGACAAGAGTGGCAGTGTAATATTGCGGAACTGCCGAAGCTTGCTGGCCCCATCAATCGAAGCCGCCTCGTAATACTCCGCCGGAATCCCCCGCATGCCTGCAATAAAGAGGATCATCGCGAAGCCCACGCCCTTCCATACCGAAACGGCAACCAATGCCGGTAATGCCGTGGAGGGATTGGTCAGCCATTGGACAGGGTCCATGCCAAACCAGGATACAACGGAATTCAGAAGCCCGTATTGTCCGTTGTATATCCAGGTGAATACCATGGCTGCAACCACCATCGACACGTAATATGGCATGAAGATGACACCGCGCATGAAGCCGAACAGACGTGACGAGGACACATTGAGGAGCAGCGCCAGCAGCAGCCCGATCACAAGCGTGAATACAACGTCCATCAAGGTGTACAGGAACGTGACCTTCAGGGACTGATAGAAATCCGCGCTGCCCAGAAGACGCGTATAGTTATCAACGCCTACGAACTTTTTCACCGGACGAGTCATATTCCAATTCGTGAAGCTGATGTAGACGGAATAGCCCAGCGGATAATACAGGAACACGCCCATGAACAGCAGCGCCGGGACCGCGAATGAAAAGTCCTTCCACTTCTCCATTAACGTATGAGACATCCGTTTAGAGACCGAAGCGGTCGCCCGATTGGACGCCGCCTTAGTCACTTGTTTATTGGTCTCCATAGGCATCACTCATAGTCAGCCAGAATATCGTTGATCTTCTTGGCCGCATCCTGCATAAGTGGTGTCGGATCTTTTTTGTTCAGCACCATTTCCCCTACAACTTCTTTGTACACTTCACTGAATTCAGGATAAGCCGGGTGCTGCATACGCGGTGTCACTTCATCAAAATGCTCGTAAACCGATCGGTATTGCGGCCATCTTTCGAAATATTGATCGCCTTCCTCCGACTCGATCGCGGATTTTCTTGTAGGCAGGTATCCAACGGATTCGGCCCATTTAATGTTCTGCTCAGCTGAAGTCATGAACTCGATGAATTTCCATGCTGCTTCTTTCTCCAGATCCTTGGCACCTTCCATCATGACGATACCTGCGCCGCCAATGTTGGAGGTACGGACTTTATCACCAGGAATGAAGGATACGCCGACTTCGAAGTCTGCATTCTCGCGGTACATCTTCAACATCGCGGAAGTGTGCTGTACCATGGCGATTTCACCGTTCAGGAACATTTGCCGCATATTGTCGGAAGCTCCTTTACCGAAGCCCATATGCATACTGCCGTCATTTTGCCATTTGTAGAAATTCTGAAGGTAGCGGAGGGAATCCTCGTTCTCGACAGCGGAAGCACTCAGGTCCTCCGTCAGGATTTGTCCGCCGCCGTTAATGTTCCAAGGGTCATAGTACCACGTATCCCAGCCTGGAACCGAGAAGGCATAGCGAGTCGTTTTGTCGCCTTCCTTTTTTGTTACCTTTGCATTGAAATCCTCAATCTCATCCCATTTCGCAGGAGGCTCCACGCCCAGCTCGTCCAGCATCGTTTTGTTGTAGACAAACACGCTGGTGCTGACAATCAGCGGGAATCCGAATTGCTTGCCGTTGTAGGCATAGGCGTTCAGCATCCCTTGAGCAAAATCGTCCATCTTCACTTCATCGCGCTTGATCCATGGACCCAGGTCGGCGAAATACACCGCTGTCCGCAAAGTTCGCGAGGGACGATACCTCCACATTGGTCACGGCCGGTACATTATTCGCAGCTACGGCAGCCGACAGTTTCTTGTGAAGGTCAGGATAACCGCCTTGGAACACCGGTTCTACCGTAATATGAGGATACTTCTTCTGAAACTCTGCAATCATGTAATTCAAGCCTTCAAGCTGGGCATCCGCGTGGGCATGCCAGTATTGGATTTTGACAGGTGTTGTATCGTTCTTCATATCCATTGAAGCGGCTTCCACATCATCCAGCGAAACCTCGCCTCCAGCACTTTCACTTCCACCGCCGCCTCCGCATGCCGTGGTGATGACCATAAATATGGTCAGTAACGTCAACAACCATGATTTCTTTTTCATTGATGATCTCTAGCCCCTTTCGAATCAACTTCTTCTGAATAATGGCTTGTCTATCCACACTTCATCCATCCCAATGCCAGCCCTGGCGGCATATGGACCCTCAGGAATGAGGAAAGCTCCTCATCCAATCAACCCTTCTATCCCTTAAAAAGCGCACAAAAATAGAGACGTCAAAAGAGCGCAACCTAAGAGCCACCACCTCCTATAAAAGCTAAAGTAGCTGCTACTCGGGTTATCTCATCGTCTCCACCCCTAGCAAATATGTAATTGTAGTAAATCCATTAATCCTACAGGACGCTTTATTTCCAAAAGCGCGCATCACCCGTAGATACGAGATCTGCACCGTTAGCCAGTGCCTCATCGATTTCTTCTTCGCTTCGTAAAAAACCTCCCACGATTAGCGGACAGTGAATTTCCTTCTTCAGGTCGCGGATCACGCGGGGCATAAGTCCCGGCATCAGCTCCACCTCGTCCGGACGCGCTTGTCCGATCATCTTCACGGCGGTTCTTAAAGCTGTTGTATCAATGGCAAACACACGCTGTATCGAGCTGATGCCTGCTTGCCGCGCTGCTGCCACCGTATTGGTCTTCGTGGTAATGATCCCATCGATCCGATACGAATCCGCCAAATACTGCACAGCCGAATTGTCACGACCAATCCCGCTTACCATTTCCAAATGAACAAACACTTTTTTGCCTGAGGAGTGCAGCCGACTTACGATATCCCTTAGTTTCATGATGTCACCTGTCATCAGGTTCACCCGTTCCACCGCGCTGCTCACAGCCGCATCGATCTGTTCAAGCTTGGTAATCGAAGCGATCACGGGAAGACGGCTTCTCTTCTGATCTGTCATAAGTGCGTGTCCCCCTTTACCGAACACTCACTATGATAAAGCGATAGGATCATGTGAGTATTAACGATGTGTAAAATATGTGTTAACGACGCTCGCTGCACACAATCCACACGTCATGAATGCGCTTTCCATTTAGCTGATAACAGATTTTACTATATGCCTGGTTTGGTAGGTTCCCTCCTAGACTTAGGATCATTTTCGGTTCAGCGAACATGGGGAGAACGCTTTCAGAATAGCTCTATCAGCTATTTAATATCTATCATAGTGGAATGATTTAGCTAGAGTCTATAGCGAATATTGTATTAATTTGTCGAATTTAAAAGAATGTGAGCTGAATGTAATAAATATCATGACGCTTTGTAAAAAGAACGTCAACTCCGTTTGCAATCGTCCCTGGTTATGGGGCATATAGAAGGGCAGATCGTGCCACGGAGATCGCACAGGATGGAAACAGGCCGCCCGAGGGTATCGGACGACCTGCCAAACCATGCTTCCATGCACCTGTTTCAGGCGCTTAACCGTTTGGTCTGCAAAATGCTCTGACTGCTCTACACCTTGGGGATTACGGATTCACCTGAATCGTAAACGTCGAGGTGTTATTCTTGATCGGCGTTACGGTATCGGTGATCTTCAGGTTATTAAAGATCACACTGCCCACGGCCGGACCTTGGTTCGGCTCCGGCATTTCGTTAGCCCAGATTCCTACGCCGGACTTCACGTCAAATGCGTCGCCGCTCTTTTTCGCACCGGAGATCGTAATGTTCGTAAAGATCGTATCCTTGACCGGGTTCTGCGGCTGCCCGCCAACATAATTGGTCTGGAACATGATGCCGTGGTAAGTCGGATCGATAATGTCCACGTCCGTTACCCGAATGCCCTGGAACACCTTTGAGGCTGAGAACAGCCACATTGCCGGGAAGGTCTGCTGGTTCCAGAAATGGCCGCCCGCACGGACAATCGAGATATTCTCGAATTGGGTCGGCGGCGATGCGCCGAAGCCGTTCATCGGGTATCCGAAATCCAGCGAGCTGATCGTGACGCCGGAATAACAGAGCGTATCCGCAATGTAGATATTACGAAACGTATTGCCGTATCCTCCATATACCGCAAGGCCCGCCGCACGCCAGGTCAGCAGCGAAGTCAGATTCTCGTAGACGTTATCCTTCTCGTCTGCCCCTCCCGCATCAATCGCGGAGAACAGAGCAAAGCTGTCATCCCCTGTTGCCCGTGCTTCAATGTTGCTCACGAGATTGTTCGTGCTGCCGTTGGTCATGTTGATCCCATCAGCAAACACGTTGCGGATCCGGGAGTTGGTAATTTTCATGTAATCCGTATTGGCGCCCCAATACATGCACACTTGGTGCTCCACCCAGATGTTATCGATCGTCATGTTCGCAACGTTCGAGAAATCGAACACTTTACCCGGTCCGTCGATCCGGGAGGTGTAATTGCCAAAGTATGCAAAGTTCGCGAAGGTGGAGCCGTTCGCCGTTGCATTGATGGAAAATCCGATATCGGTATTGTTCTGTGACGATGGACTGGTAAAGCGGGTAAACCATGGGCCCGCACCGACGATTTTCACCGGTTTGCCGTAAACCTGGAACTTATTCGATGTCTGATAGGTTCCGGCAGGGAGATAGACGCCGACCAGATTCCCCGTTGTATCCATGCGGAATTTATCCAAAGCATTCTGCACGTCCTGATGCGTAAAACCTGCGGGAACGACATATTTAGCCGGGTCCGGATTCGGGATTAATGTCACCTGCTCCAGGTTGATAAAATCAATGGCGTACTGGCTTGTGTTGGCTGCATCCTTCTGCAGGCGGATTTTGCTTCCCTTTGGGATGGTGGTATCAAACATGATGTTGGCCTCGTCGTATATGTGACGCGGTGCTCCTGCAGATGGGCTGTTGCTTGGATTGGCCTCATCGCCATAGAGCCATGCATATTTGGAAGTGAGATTGATGGTCTTGGTAAAGACACCATCCACATAGACGTTCAGGGTGGCATCGATCCCTCCGCCGCCAGGCGCATCCGGAATCGAGAAGCGCGTAACCAGACTATTCGTGCTGGCTTTCGTCGTGAACTCTACGAAGCTGCCTGTTGAATGGAGTGTGACCGCCTTCCGGCCGGATGCTTCACCGGCAATATCCCCGATGTTGCGGTTCGGCCCGACCACAGCCGCTCCGCCGCCAACGACGGCATCCTCGGCCTCATACATGTCATAAGGCATATTCGCCCCCCGTCCGATAAAGAGCGGACTTGTTGCGATGTTGTTAGCTTGCTTCACCGGCAGCTCATTGGCATCCACGGCCACCTCGGTCTTCACGTTGTACTTGCCGTTGGCCGCCGTCCAACTGCCTACGTTCACCGGCTGAGCCGAAGCCCCGCTGGCGATGACGCCATTCACCGTGCCTGTAAAGGTCTGAATGACGTTGTTTGTATTCGCATCGCTCAGGGTCACCTTAATGCCGTGGGCACCTCCAGCGGACGCGGCCGTACCCTGGTTCTTCACCGTAACGGTGAAATTCACACTGTTTCCGGCAGCCGGATTGCCCGGTGACCAACTGGTCGCTGCCACCAGGTCGGAGCTTTGAACAGGGCTGATGACCATGGATGTCGGATGCGTATAGCTGTTATTGGCTTCGTTCTGCTCCATGACGGCATTGTTCTCATCCACCTTGGCCGTGAGTTGATATGTTCCCGCCTCCTTGGCAACGAGATTCAAGGTCACGTTAGCCGAAGCACCGGCTGCGAGTCCCGCCACATTCGAAGTACCGAGCTTGGTATTGCCATGGTAGAAATTGACGGTTGTTGCCCCGGAAGAGAGGGTCCCGATGTTCTTCACTACAGCCGTTAATACAATGCTGTCGGTTTCCACCGGGTTCACCGGTGTCCAGGACATTCCCGTAATGGTCAAGTCCGGATTGGAAGCAGGCGTGCCGATAACTTGAAACTCGGCAATCTGTCCTCCCGATGAACCCGTATTGGCCGTGATCCTCAACTGCACGGCATTCACTTTGGCAGTAACCGGAATGGTCACCGTATTGCCCGTGGCCGGGTTAAAGGTATACTGCGCAGCGGATACCAGATTTGTGAAGGCGTTACTGTTCTGATCATGGCCCAGCACCTGAATTGTCTGCGCCCGCGTTCCCCATTGGCTATCCGGATTCAGCTTCAGCACAACCGACGAAATGTCCGCGTTGGAGCCTAAATCAACGGTCAGCGTATGCGGATAACGGTTGGCACTGCCTTCCCAATACGTGCTCAAGCTGCCATCATTGGCATTGGAAGCAGCATAAATGTACTCGTTCGAGGAAGCCGTGATCGGCTTGTTCAGCGCCAGATTGGTTCCGTTGCCTCCGCCGCCGCTGCCTGTGCGGGTCACCGTGTTGCTGGCGGCAGATACATTACCGGCTGCGTCTTTGGCCTTCACATAGTAACTGACCGTGGCGGCAGCAGGCTGATTATCCGTATACGTCAGCACATTGCCGGCTACGCTTGCCCGCACTGCCTGATTGGCGTATATATCGTACCCCGTTACGCCGACATTGTCCGCTGATGCCGACCAGGTCAGCTTAATTTGGCCTGAAGCTGGCTCAGTATAAGCGAGGTTGCCCGGGGCAGTCGGTGCCTCTGTATCCCCGGCCGGTGCCTGGCCGTACACTTCGAACTCGGAAATCTGACCGGCTGGCCATGCGGTATTGGCGGTGAAAAGCAGCCGTACATATCGCGCCGATTGCGCGGTCAGATTGATCGTAACCTTATTGCCGTCTGCCGGATTAAATGTATAGGCAGCGGAAGAAGACAGGTTGTTGAACGCTGAGCCGTTGCTGCTGCCTTGTACGGTCAACGTCTGAGATCTCGTCTCCCACCCGTTCGCAGGCAGCTTCAATATCACTTTGTTGACACTGTAGGAGCTGCCCAGATCCACCTGAAGCCACTGAGGAAAGGCGTTGTTGCTGCTCTCCCAGTAGGTAGCCTGGTTAGAATCATTGGCATTCCCGGCAGCATAGGTCTGGTTATAGGAGCTGGCCGTCATATTCTTGCCAGCCGCCAGATTGCCTGGCTCCACTGCGATTACGGCATCCTCGGCTGCTGGCGCTTTGGCGTCTTCGCCGGATGCAGGTGCTTTACCTCCTTCGGACCCGCCGCCCGGAGTGCCTTCATCGCCTGAGCCATCTCCTAGCACCTCCTCATGACCGGAGCCGGGCCGGCCTCCGCCCGGTTGATCCATAGCGGGTTCCCCCGCCGCCGGATCGCCATCCCATTGCTGCCCATCTCCAATCTGAACGGCTGGATGCGAATCGGTATGGGATCCCTCAGCAAAGCCCGGGTCAGGCACCATGATCAGCTGTGTCCATATCAGCATCAATACGAGTAAACTCATGACAGCAGGTTTGATTCTATTCATCAACCTTCTGGATTTCATGATCCAACCTCCTGATATCAAATGTTTTCCTTGTGTACGTTGCATACGTTAGTCTCGTCTTCCCGGCCGCATGCCGGAAGAAATAAGTATGCGCTTACAACTATGTTCCGTTCGTGCCGATCACCTCCCTTGAACTCCTATGTTCCTATGTGCCCTGTGTTGGTCAACCGCCGCCGCTATCCTCCCCATCACGCCCCCAGCACGAATAACCCTGTTAGGATCACCCGAACATAGGCAAAATCTCGCGCACTGGCAGTTTATAAGGAAGAATGCAATAAACATAATGAGAGGGTATGCTGGTTCAGGTGCTGCTGCAAAAACAGAAACATCATGACGCCGTGCGTAAATCTGCGGGGAGCTTAACGATGGGTGGCAAACATATTCCATGCTGTGTCATTACTATAAAGGATTTCCAGATCGATTGACGATGCGCGATCGTATGTTTTTTAGGTGGATTTCTATGCGAGGAAGGAAAGGAGTTTTAATATGGTCAGGTCAGAAAAAAGGCCGGACAAGAACGCCCCCTTATCCGGCCCGGATGGATCTCCTCCATCCCATTGCTATTCGAATAACGGGACCTTCGGGTCCTTTCCGTTACAGTGAACCAGCATCGCATGCAGCTGTCCCCGGTGGTGGTACACATGACCCAGTATTTCAAGCAGCCATTCGTACCTCGAATAGGTGACGCCCCAGTAGGACGTCATCTCCTGATGAAGCTCTTCTTCCGTCATCTCTCTGAACGCCTGTTCCAGATACGAATAGTTGCTTAACAATTCAGCCTGTATATCCTTCAGGTTATGAATCGATACACCTGCATAATAGGCGCTCATCTCCTCCTGCGCAGCTCCTTGTGATATGTGGAAATCGGCCCGGCAGATGACGGCGATATGCTTGAGCAATTCCCCGACAGAATGTTTGTCCTCGGTCGGCTTAACGAGCAAATCCGCTTCATCGAGCTTGTCGATTATCGCCACGATGGATACAACGGCAACTTCAATCTGATGTAATGCATATGTACAATAGGAATTCATAGTTTCTCTCCCATCCGGTATGTATACAACAATCCATTCAAACTCACTTCACTATTATAGAACATACGTTCCTCTAATTTCAACCAAAAACAACCTGACCCTTAAGTATTAAGAGTCAGGTTGTTCGTGCACACAGAATCTGATAAAAGATCAATCCACAAGATTGAATCCGGTTGTATTCTCAAGTACTTGGACTTTAAACGTGCTGCTGCCGGCTTCCCGTACGACGAATACGGACAGATGCCCGTTTCCGATGGCAATCCGCTCGCCCTTCAGCTCATTCATCCCTTCCGGAAGGAACGGAGACAACGCAATTTCCTTCCTCGCTGCATTCGGATACAATCCGAGCATCGCCTGCAGGAAGGCAATCGAGGTTCCCGCTGCCCATGCCTGCGGCGAACAGGTTGTCGGGTATGGAACCGGATAACCGAGCTTCGCATCATGTCCGCAGAACAGCTCCGGCAGACGCTGGTACTCAAAATGCGCCGAAGCCTGCAGCAGGCCGGAGATGACCTTACCCGCCTCATCCTTGAATCCCTGCTTGCCAAGTCCCAGCAGGATCATGGCATTATCATGCGGCCATACACTCCCGTTGTGATAACTCATCGGATAGTATCCCGTGGAGTCTGTGCTCATCGTGCGGATTCCATATCCGTTAAACATGTCGCTTCTGAGCATCCGCTTGGATTGGGCTTTCGCCCGGCTCTCTTCCGGCAACCCGCTCATAAGCAGATGCCCGGGATTCGAGGACACGCTGCGCACCTGACGGAGATCCTTATCCAGTGCGATGGCATAACACATCTCATCCTCCATCCAGAAGGCCGATTCGAATCGAGCCCGAAGCTCCGCGGCTTCCGTCTCCAGCCTGCGGGCCCGTTCCGGCTCCCCTAACCCTGCAAAGACGGGCACAAGCGATGCCTTGGCTTGATACACATAGCCCTGGACCTCCGACAGTGCGATCGGAGATTCCGCATACTCCCCATTCTCATGGATGATCGAGTTGGCGGAATCCTTCCAGCCCTGGTTCGGGAAGCCTTTCTCGGCTTCCTGCTTGTAAGCCATGAAGCCGGAGCCCGCTTCAAGCGAGGCGTCGATGTAATCCAATGCCCGCAGCATGTTTGGCTTCAATTCCTCCGCCAAGGAAAGATCGCCTGTCCAGCGGTAATACTCGCCGATCAGCGCCAGAAACAGCGGTGTGGAATCGATGGTACCGTAATACGGCGAGAAGGGCGATTGATTCGTCGTGACAAGCTCTCCATAGCGAATCTCATGCATGATTTTGCCCGGCTGCTCATCCCGCCAAGGGTCCGTCTTCTCGCCTTGATAAGCTGCCAGCGTTCTCAAGGTCCCCTTGGCATGCTGCGGGTTCACCGGAAGCATGAACAGGGCCGTGATCAAGCTGTCCCTGCCGAATGGAACCGCGAACCACGGCAGCCCCGCGACTGTTGTATCGCCGAAGCCCACATCGGTCGTCAGCATGCGCAGATCCTGCAGCCCTCTCTGGTACAAGCCGCTGAACAGCGCGGAATCCGACTGGACCCGTGAGCTGTTCCGGTACCATTCTTCATACGAGGCTTCGAGCTTCTTCAGCCCTTCTTCGTAGGTGAGCGGCTCCGTTACGGAATGCTGCTCCGTCATCGGCGTGACAAAGAAAGTAATGACCTTCCGCTCTTTGGCTTTCAGGGACAACGGGAACGAGACGTTCCCGGCCTCATCCGCTTGGCCGCCGTCCGCATCCCAAGCAATGCGTGTCTGTCTTTTCAGGTTATCAGCCCCGACATAGGCCAGCGTCATATCCTGATCGCCGGTCAGAATCCCCTCCATCTTGCCAACTTCCCCGGTACGGTATTTACGGACCAGGAACATATCCTGAAAGTCCGCGTCGAAGGAAACCGCGAACTCGATATTCGAGTCCGTCACGAAATAATTGGTCAGTGTGCAGCGCTCGTACAAAATGCCATTGTAGATGAAGCGCTCCCGAAGCACTTCAATCGCCCCTTCATCCTTGGCATCCTTCATCAGACGGAATGAAGCAACATAACTCTTGTCCCCCGTGGAGGACAGAAGCGAAGGCTTCTCGCCATCGATGAACAGCTCCATGCGGCTCAAAAAACGCGTATCCTTCGTATATAAACCATGGCCTTGTTCATCCCCCAGGACGATATCTCCATTAAGCCCGGTCAGAAAGAATAAATCTCCTTCTTTAATTACACGGTAGTCCATGTTTAAATCCCCCTTTGATTCCGGTTATTCAACAACTACAAGCTCAGCCTGCAGTCCTTCTTCCGAATGTGGTCCGACCCAGACATGGAACTTCCCGGGCTCTACCGTAAACGCAAGTCTCTCATCCAATAGCCCAAGTTCTTCACGTCCCAGCGTAAAATGTACCGTCCGGCTCTCGCCCGGCTGCAGCTGTACCTTGCGGAATCCCTTCAACTCTCTGACCGGCCGGGTCGAGCTTGCAACCAAGTCGCGAATGTACAGCTGAACGGTTTCCTCGCCGGCTCTTTGTCCGGTATTCGTTATGCTCACCGATACATCTACGGACTCATCCCGGCCGATTTGATGCCGATCCAGCCGCAAATCCGTATATTCGAACGTTGTATAACTGAGGCCATACCCGAACGGATACAGCGGAGAATCATCGCAATCGATATAATCTTCGTACAAATGAGGACGTCCGGTATTCTTCCGGTTGTAATACATCGGAATTTGGCCCGTCGCACGCGGAACGGTAACCGGCAGGCGACCACTTGGATTGTAAGTGCCGGTAAGCACATCTACAAGCGCATGACCTGTGGCGGTTCCCAAATGCCACGCTTCAACCACAGCATCCGCATGTTCATGCAGCCATGGAGTGGCAAGCGGACGTCCGTTCATCAGCACGACGACGATCGGCGTGTCGGTCTGACGTTTCAGCTCCTGAATCAGGCGCTCCTGACAGGGTGGAAGCGTAATGGACGTTACATTGTAATGCTCGCCCGTCATCGCTTCGGATTCGCCCACAACGACCACGGCGACATCGGACTGTCTGGCGAGCTCCACAGCCCGTTCCACTCCCCCATCCAGCCCCTCCAGAATACCGCTGCCCTGCTCATAGAACACCTCGGCTTTAGGTGCGATTTCCGATTGAAAAGCATCCCATACCGTGACAACGTCCTCATCGCGGCCTTTCCAAGCCCAGCAGCCCATCGAATTGTGGCGGTCATCCGCCAGCGGCCCAATTAACGCCAGCCTCTTGTGCTTGCCGGTATCCAGCGGTAAAATCCCGCTGTTATTCTGCAGCAGCACGATGGATTTCCGGGCACTGTCTCTTGCCTGATCCAAATGCGCCGCAGGAATGGACTTCCCTTTCCGTGTGTCTCCGGCTTCTACTATGTCTTCGCTTACATACGGATTCTCGAACAATCCAAGGCGAATTTTTACCTGCAAGATGCGAAGTACCGCATCGTCCAATAGCTCTAGCAGCTCAGGGTTTTCCTGGACCAGCGTTTCCAGATGATCAAGATAGACTCCGGCGTGCATGTCCATGTCGACGCCGGCGTTCAATCCCTTCAACGCGGAATCCTTCCGATCCTCGGCATAGCCATGATAGATCAGCTCCTCGATCGACTCCCAGTCGCTGACCACCATACCTTCAAAGCCCCACTCCCGCTTCAATATATCCCGCAGCAGATATCGGCTTCCGGAAGCAGGAACCCCGCTCAGTTCGCTGAAAGCACTCATCACGGACAGTGCCCCTGCCCGAATCCCGTGCTCAAACGGCGGCAACACGGTTTCCCGCAAGGTCCGCTCCGACATGTCCGTCGTGTCATAGTCCCGACCGCCTTCGATCCAGCCATAACCGGCAAAATGCTTCACGCATGCCGCCACCGTCGGGTAGCCGTCCTCATTCGGACTTTGAAATCCTCTGACCTTCGCGGCAGCGGCCAGGGAGGACAGATAGACGTCCTCCCCCGTGCTCTCCGCGATGCGGCCCCAACGGGGATCACGCGTGATGTCGACCATCGGGGCGAAAGTCCAGCGGATGCCTTCCGCGGATGCCTCTGCCGCAGCAATGCGGGCGTTCTTCTCCATCCCTTCCAGATCCCAGCTGGCGGCTTCGCCGAGCGGAATCGGAAAGATGGTACGGAAACCGTGAATGACATCATCCCCGATGAGAAGGGGAATCCCCAGCCGCGTTTCCTCCACGGCCAGCCGCTGTAGCTCGTTGATCTTTTTCGGACCATGCACATTCAGCAAGGACCCGATCTTGCCTTCGGCAACCAGCTTCAGCTCCTGCTCCTCGCACCGGCCGTATTGCACCGTCTGACCGACCTTCTCGGTCAAGGTCATCTGCGTGAGAAGATCCTTCGCACGCTGTTCCACGTTATCCATGTCTAATCCCTCCCAAGGCTTTATATCAACCTTTCACGCCGGCGTTCGAAATCCCCTCAATATATTGGCGCTGGAACAGGAAGAAGAACAGGATGATCGGCAGCGTGGACAGCACAACCCCCGCCATAATCATCGGCGTATTCTCAAAGAACATATCCTTCACGCTGTTCAGACCAACAACCAGCACATACATTTCCGGTGTATTCGCAAGCGTACTCGGAACAAGATAACTGTTCCAGGTGCCGGCAAAAGCAAGAATCGACATCGTAATCAGCGATGAACGGGCCAGCGGGTACACGATCCGCCAGAAAGCACCCATCTTCGTCAGGCCATCCATCCGTGCAGCCTCCAAAAACTCATTTGGAACCGAGATGAAGAACTGTCGGAGCATGAAGATGTACAAGCCCTGATACAGGAAGGGCACCGTTAACCCCCAGAATGTGTTCAACCATCCAAGCTGCGCCACATTCACGTACACCGGGATCAGGATCATATGGTACGGCACCATCATGGTGGCAACGACGATCCAGTAAATCAGACCTTTTCCCTTGAAATTCAGCTTGGCCAGGGCAAAGCCGGCCATCGGGTTAATGATCAGGTTCCCGATGACAACGACGCCGGTCATGATCACGGTGTTCAGAAACCATCTCGGCACATTGTACGCATCGTTCGTGAAGAAGATTTTGAAGTTCTCGAACGTCCAGTTGGCCGGCGACGTCAGGGTATTAACATGGCGCATCGGGATGATGGACGTATAAAGGGTATAGAGAAAAGGAAGGGCGAATAAGAGCCCCAGTATGATCGTGCCGATATACAGAAACAGCCGACCGTTGTTCGTACGGGTCAACATTACTCTCACTCCTTCTCATCCAAGAATTTTTTTTGCAGGTACGTAATCAGCATGATGATCATGAAGAACAACACCACCGCCGCGCTTCCGTATCCAATGTTCATGTAACGGATCCCGTGCTGGTAGAAATACGTAACCACCGTACTGGTAGCACCTGCTGGCGAACCGAGCGCGCCATACCGGGAAATCGCCGCAATCTGGTCGTAGATCTGGAAGCCGGCGATCGTCGATACCGACACGATGAAGAACGTGATCGGCTTCAGGAACGGAACCGTGATGTAGCGGAATTTGTTCCATTTGGATGCTCCGTCAATCTCGCCAGCTTCGTACAGATCCTTCGGAATTTCCTGCAGGCCCGACAAGTACACAATCATGGTGAAGCCGGCTTGCTGGAAGATAAACAGAATACATACGAATAAGAGCGCATAGTTGGTATCTGCAAACCATGTTACATTCCCGAAGCCTAAAGCTCCGAAAAATTCCGTTAGGAAGGTGCCCTGCTTAAACAGCATCATGAACACGGTGGTGATCGCGATTTGCGAGGTGATATACGGAATGAAGAATACCGTCCGGAATATCCCCTTGCCTTTCAGTTTCTGATTGACCAGGATGGCCAAGAGCAAACCGAGGACAGTCTGAATCGGAATCGAGATGACCACGATTTCCAGGGAATGAAGCAGCGCCCGGAAGAATTCTTTATCTTGAAGAATGGTGACATAGTTTTCGAGGCCGATGAATTTCGCCTGGTCCAAGGCAGCGAAGTTCGCATCTTGAAAACTTCTTACGAAAGACTGGATAAATGGATATAGAAACCACCACGCCCACAATATCAAAAAGGGCAGTGAAAACAACCAGCCCAGTGTCTTGTCGGAGTCTGCCAACGAACGGAACCAGGATTGCCTGATCTTGTTTCCTTTCAAATCAGCGTGCTTGCTGCTGTAATCGGACATAAGTTATCCCCCACTCCCTTACTCAAATTCTAATAGGTGAACAAAGGCTCCCGCTCCCCTGAGAACAAGGAGCGGGAGCGGGTGTTGCCTTTTTCTTATTTAAACTGGCCTTGAATGTCATCGAGAATTTGCTGAGCTGTTTTACCGGAGCCGCCCAGAATCAAACCTTCCAATTCTTTAACGAGTTCATCCGTGAAACGCTTGGTATCCGTCGGATAACCATAGTCTGTGCTGTACTCCAGCGCAGGCTGCAGCGCCTTGAATTCAGGGTTTTTCTCGAAATACTGCTCGGACAACGAGGATACCGCCGGATTAAAGCCGAGCTCCATGAATGCGGTTTGCGTATCGTCATTGGTCATATAATAAGCAGCTTTCAGCGCAGCTTCTTTGTTCTTCGCGTCTTTCAGTACCATGTAAGCATCCGAGCTCATGGTGCTTCCGTTAGTTGTTCCTTTAGGAACCGGAATGGCTACCATTTTCAGATCCGGATTCGCATCCTTCAGGTAACCCTTGTACCAGTAGCCACCCGTACTCATTGCGCCCTGCTCATTGCTGAACACTTCGCCATCCCAGCCGAAGCCGAGTGATTTCGGTGTTACAGCAAGTCCTTCGTCATACATATCGATGATCATTTCCAGCGCCTTCACGTTCTCTGGCGAGTTGATGGTCTCACCGTTGCCCCAGCCGCCGCCGAAGCTCTTCACGTAGTTCGTGATATGGAAGGCATCCAGGTTCACGATAATGCCCTTCACATTGCCTTTGTTCAGCACTTTTGCCGCTTCGATCACTTCATCCCAAGTCGTCGGGTACTCGCCGAGACCGGCATCTTTCCACATCTGCTCGTTGATGAAGAACATCGCCGGCATATCGCTGTTCGGCACGCCGTATTGCTTGCCGTCCACGTTCCAAATTTTCTTCGACGCATCCGGGAAACGGCTCATGTCTACGCCAGCCGCTTGAACCAGTTCATCGATTGGCGAGAACAACCCTTTGTTGATGTATTCGTAAGCACCTTCATTGGACATCTTAATGAAATCAGGCGCAACGCCGGCAGCGATTTCGCCCGGCAGCGTGTTCCAGAATTGCTCACTGCTCGGATATTGTTTGATTTTGAGTTCAAGCTCCGGATATTGCTCGGAGATGGTGTCTGCTGCTTTCTGGTAAATCTCCAAATCCTGTGCCGTACCCCAGAATCCGAAATTCACCGTCACTTTTTCTCCTGCATCTCCAGATCCGTTATCTGTATTGTCAGCGCTTTTATTGCCGCCGCAAGCGGTCAACCCAACAACAAGAGCCAGGCACAACACCAGCATGGCAGAAAACTTCCTGTTCACTTTACCCATGATGCTACCCCCTACATTTCTTTTCGTTTTAACTTGCACCTTAATCATAAAGAGCGAGGGCAATAAAAAAAATTAATCAAATGATGATTAATTTTTTAAAATTGACTATTTTTTTATAAATAGATTGTGCGGTAAGATCATTTTTATTAAAAATCATACTTTCTTTTCGTATTATCACACTTCTTCTTTCCTATACTGTTTAGGAGAAAAGCCTGTGTATTTCTGAAATACAATCGCAAAATGGGCCTGATTATTAAACCCTACCATCTCGGCAACGTCATAAATTTTGTAGCGGTAGTTCTTAAGCAGCACCTTCGCCTTCTCGATCCGAAGCTCGTTGATATAATCGAACAGTCCTTGACCGACCTCCTGTTTAAACAGCCGGCTGACGTAATTCGGACTGACATGAAACAGCTCCCCGAACAGCTTCAGCGAGAGGCTCTCCGCATAATGTTCCTCCGTGTACTCCATAATATTGCGCGTGAGCTGGCTGTATCCCTTAAACTCCAGATCGTGGCGATGCTTAAACCGTGCTTCGAACAGGGTCCGGTATGCAGCGGACAGCTGTTGAAAATCATGGATTCCCTCCAAGCCTGCAACTTCTTCATGCACGGCTCCGCTTGGCTTGCCGCCGCTTTCAGCGATCATAAACTTCAAGCCTTCATACACTTTGCGGACATCCTTCTCTTCCATGCACTCTTCTTGCTCCAGAAACTTCTCCCACGTGGATAGCAGCTCGAGAAACCGGTCATTCGCTTCTTCCCTGAGCGCAGACTTCATCTGGCTCAAATAGACATCCGCCTGCTGATAAACGCTCTCGCTCTTCTGTCTCAGATGCTGATAATAAAATATCGAAGTCTCCGGGTGGTAAAATTGCTGGGACAAGGCTCTGCCTGCTTGCTCATAACCCATGGAAATGCCGTCAAAATCAGCAAACCAATCGCTAATGCCCAGCACGATGTCAATATTCACAAAGCGCTTTAGCGCCGAGCTGATCATCTGAACCATTTTATTGACGCGGGTCAACGATGCCAGCAGACTTTTCAATTCGCTGTTGCTTATAAATACGGCATATAGCTGCTCATTCAGCCGAAGAAACTCCACTTCCTTCTCCGTCGATAGAATCTCTCCTACTACGTTCTGAACCGTATTGGGCAGGATCGATTCCGTTTCTTTGGTGTACCTCTTGATGACCGCTTGATAATCCTTGATTTTGAAGAGAACGACATACATATTGCCCTCTTTCAACCCGGTCTCTGCTGACAGGTCATGGACGTTCCCGTGAAGCGCATCATATAAAATCTGTTCCTTCCGGCTGCCGGGTGCATTCGCTCCAGTTCGGGCCGGAGCCTGCTGACTTCCAAACTGCTCCCGAATGCTCTTCAGCATCGCCGTCAGCTCGCGCTCATTCATGTCCGGCTTATGGAAGTAATCGAAGGCCCCTAACTTCAGGGCTTCCTTCACATACGTTATGTCGTCGAAGCTGCTCAGCACGACGGCTTGAACCGGCAGCTGCCGCTCCTTCATTGCCCGCAGCACTTCGATTCCGTCCATCTTCGGCATCTTGATATCCAGCAGCACCACGTCCGGTACCGTTTCCGTTATCATGCTCAGCGCTTCTTCGCCGTCGCCCGCTTCACCGACAATGTCCACACCCTGGGCCTCCCAGTCGATGGCCGATTTGATACCGATGCGCACGAGCGGTTCGTCATCTACGATTAGTATTCGCACTTGCTATCACCCTGCTTCTTCTGTGATGATCGGAACCCGAATCCAGGCCACCGTTCCGCCATGCTCTCCGCTCTTGATCCACAGGCCGTACTCCGGTCCAAAATGAAGAGATATCCGGTTCCTTATATTGTTTAGTCCGATCGAGTTGAAGGTATCACGAGGACCTTCCTGCTCCTGCTTGGCTTGTCCGCCCTCCGGAAAACCGCGACCGTTATCACTTACTTTCATAATCAATGTTTCTTCTTCCTCATATATGGATATCACCAGCATCCCTTTATAATCAATACCTTCGAAACCGTGGAAGACTGCATTCTCCACCAGGGGCTGAAGCAAAAATTTCAACGTCCTATGATTCATTACGGCTGGTTCAACCTCATACGTAACATCGAATTTATTAAAATAGCGGAAATCGAGAATTTTCGTGTAATTCTCCATAAACTCGACTTCCTCTGCAATGGTCACATAGTTGCCCTCCTTCTTCACCGTAAACTTGATGACCGAAGAGAAGGCCTGCAGCGCTTCCTCAATGCCGGTGGCCCCCTGGATTTTGGCCATCCACTTGATCACGTTCAGCGTGTTATATATAAAATGCGGACGGATCTGGGATTGCAGCGCATTCATCTCCAGCGTCCGCTTCTCTTCTTCCTCCACATAGATCCGCTCAATCAAATCGCGGATTTCCTGCAGCATCCGGTCCACGGTATGGCTGATCACGCCGATCTCCCCATGCTGCCTCGTATCAAAGCTTACGTCAAGCTGACCTTGGGAGACAAGCTTCATCTTGCTGTTCAGTACCGACAGCGGCTTCATGATCGTGGTCGCGATGCGCGCCGAGATCAGAATGGACAGCACGAGCAGCAGAATCAAGGCGCCCATCAGGATGGCTACCATCAGGTACACGATGGAGAAGAGGTCTTTTTTCGGAATTACCGTAACCGCCTTCCAGTCGGCCATAGAAGAGGACGAAGATATCATGTACGTATCCCGATTAATCTGCGTATTGACTTCACCGTCAGCGTTATATTGAAAATCACTCCCCAGCACCTCGGCTGCCGGCAGCCCGATCTCCTCCGGATAAATGCTGTGCACGATATGATCCGCTTCATCAATCAGATAGAAATTCGTGTTCTCCGAAAATGCCGAATCGCTCCAGAGCGTCTTCAGTTTGTCCACCGAAATGTTAAACAGAATAAAGCCCAGATCTTCCTTTGTATAGGGGTCCATGATCGCTCGGCCGGCAGATACGACCGGAGTAGCCTTGGTGGACAGCAGTTTCTCCTGGTGGATGCCTACCGGAACGAAGCGCCCGTGGGCACCTCTGATCTTCTGGACAAAAGGCTCGCGCGTGAACTGCTCCTTGAAATAAGCGAAATTCATGTACTCCTTGTTGCTTCTGCCGATGATAGACTGGCTGTTCTCGTGGTAGATGACAACCGAGTCAATCAAATCGGAATACAGCATGACTCCGCTCTGGATCAAGCCGTTCACTTTATCGAAATCCCGCCCCCGCTCAAGCAATGGGTAGGTCACCTTGCCATAATCCTTGCGCATGATGGGATACACCGTGGAATCCTGGATCGGAAACATCGACAGCCGCAGCAGCGGCTGCAAGGAGGTATCGATATTCTTGATGATTTGTTTGTTGTTCTCCACGGCAGCATCAATCATCGTACCCCGATTATTCTCTACGTAGACCCACGATACAATCCCGCCGATCAGAATGAGCGGCACAATGATAAATGCGGAGAAAGCAACGATCAGTTTCTTCTCCAGACTGAGATGAAGCATTTTCTGCTTGAGTTTGTTCATGACATTCTCTCTCTTCTCGTTTCTCTCACTTCTCGTTGTTCGTTGTCATCGTTCGTTATCGCGCCGTACCGCTGATTCGGAATTTTCTCGGGGTCATCCCCGTGAAATTCTTGAATAATTGCGTATAATAACTCTGGCTGCAGAACTTGAACGTAAACGCGATTTCGGAGATCGATTGGTTTGTATGGGTCAGCAAATGCTTGGATTCTTCAATCTTCCGCCGATTCATAAAGGTTGTAATGGATACACCCGTCTCCCGCTTAAAGCGATCGGACAGGTAGCTCGGGTGAACGTTTAAATATTTTGCAACCCGCTGTAAGGTCAGCTCCTCAAAAATATGCTCCCTGATGTAATATATCGCCAAATTCACAATATGCGAATAGGATACTTCTTCCTTCTCGGAGCGAATCATCGAAACAAACTGAACCAGCATTTCATATTCAAAATGAACCAGCCGCTCCACATCACTCATTTTCTCAATCTCAAGGATTAGCGTATCACTTAAATGAAAGGCTATCTCCGGGTCGACGCCGCCCTTGATGATCGCCCGGGTAAACAGGGTGCAAGACGCAATTAAGGCATTCTTCTTGGATCGAAGCGGATACGTCGCAAGCACGGCGGCCTCCAGCTCGTTAATCTTGCGCAGCATATCCATGGCCCTGTTCTCGTCCCCGAAGCGTATGGCCTCCATTAACTCGTGCTCGTAATCAAACGGAGGATGTATAAAATTCTCGCGCAGATAATGCATGCGGGAAGACAAATAAAAGGGATGATTTCCTGTGCGGGAAGGTTCCTTCATTATTTCTGCACCACCTAAAAATATTGATAAAAACCTTGATATTTTAGTATAACATAACCCCGTTTGGCTCTAAAATTCAAGCATAACCATGCTAGGAAGGAAGTGTAGACCATGACCTGGACAATTTCAAATCCTGAGTTGTCACAGCAAGCCTTGCTGAATATGGAAAGTATTTTTGCACTCGGAAACGGTTACTTGGGTGTACGTGGCAACTTCGAAGAAGGCTACGGAGAGGACATGTCCACCATTCGCGGAACTTACCTGAATGCTTTCCACGACGTTATTGAAATCCCTTACGGCGAGAAACTGTTCGCCTTTCCCGATACACAGCAAAAACTCGTTAACCATATTGATGCCCAATCGGTCCTGATCTATTTAGGCGATGAGAAAGAACCCTTCCGCCTGGATCACGGCACGATTATTTCGTTTGAACGCCGCTTGTTTATGGACAAGGGATATTCCGAACGAATCGTGCATTGGAGATCGCCCGAAGGCAAAGAGATTAAGCTGACCTTCCGCCGCCTGGTTTCCTTTACGCACCGTGAGTTGTTCGCCCTCCATGTACGGATAGAGCCGGTCAATTACAACGGCCAGGTCCGCATCGTCTCTACGGTGAACGGCAAAGTGAAAAACTACACCAATCCCAATGATCCCCGGGTCGGCGCAGGACATGCGGAACGGATGACCGTCACCGAAACTGGCGTTAAGGGCAGCGATGCCTATGTCGTTGATGAGACGATGGCATCCAAGCTGCGTGCGGCTTGCGTTACCCGCCACCGCCTGGATGCCGATGCTGACGTTCAACTTGAAAATGGAGCCGGTGAAGTCACCTACACGGCTACCCTTTCATTGACCGGACCGATCGGCTTTACGAAATACAATCTGTATACCGACAGTCTTCGTCACGGGCAGGATATGATCGAGCGCGGGATTCAGCTGCAAGAGAGTTTGAAGGAGCTTTCCTTCGAGGATCTGCTTGCAGAGCAAATCGAATATTTAAATGAGTATTGGAAGTCTGCTGATGTGGTGATTCAGAACGATGACCAGCTGCAGGAAGGCATCCGCTTCAACTTGTTCCAGCTGCTGCAGTCCGCAGGGCGGGACAAACACAGCAACATTTCCGCCAAAGGGCTCAGCGGCGAAGGATACGAAGGCCATTATTTCTGGGACACCGAAATTTACATGTTCCCGGTATTCCTGATGACGCAGCCGGACATCGCGCGCCAGCTGCTGCTGTACCGCTATTCCACACTGGAACAGGCGAGAGCGAGAGCTCGGGAAATGGGACACCGGCAAGGTGCTTTGTTCCCGTGGCGCACCATTTCCGGAACGGAGTGCTCCTCCTTTTTCCCTTCGGGCACGGCGCAGTATCATATCAGTGCAGATATCGCATACAGCTATATCCAGTACCATCTGGCCGAACAGGATCAGGATTTCCTCTTGTCTTACGGTGCCGAGGTACTGATCGAAACCGCACGTCTCTGGGCCGATATCGGCCACTATTATAACGGGGCGTTCCATATTGATGAAGTTACCGGCCCGGATGAATATACCTGCTGCGTGAACAACAACTATTACACCAACGTCATGGCAAAACATAACTTGAAATGGGCTGCCAAGAGCTGCTCCATTCTGAAGTCCTATGATGCACATGGCTTCCAATCCCTGCGCGACCGGCTTGGCGTTACCGAGGATGAAATCTCGGCTTGGGCGAAAGCCGCGGAAGCTATGCTGCTCCCGTATGATGAAGCCCTTGGCATTAACCCGCAGGATGACACGTTCCTCCGCAAAGCGGTGTGGGATTTCGAGAACACGCCGGAGGACAAATATCCGCTGCTGCTGAATTACCATCCGCTAACGATTTACCGTTATCAGGTATGTAAACAGGCAGATACGGTACTGGCTCACTTCCTGCTGGAAGACGAGCAAAGCTATGAAACGATTCAGCGTTCGTACGACTACTATGAAGGCATTACGACACATGACTCGTCCCTGTCCTCCTGCATCTTCAGCATCATGGCTTCGAAGATTGGCAGTATGGACAAGGCTTATGAATACTTCATCGAGACGGCGCGCCTGGACCTGGACAATACGCACGGCAACACAAAGGACGGTCTGCATATGGCCAACATGGGCGGTACCTGGATGTCCATCGTATACGGCTTTGCCGGCATGCGTCTGAAGGAGAGCGGGCTCTCCCTCTCCCCCGCCATTCCGAAGGATTGGGAGAAGTACGCATTCCGCCTGAACTTCCGCGGCCGCCTCATCGGCGTATCGATCGAGAAGGACGGCGTGACCTTGGAGATCGTCGAAGGCGATGCCATCGAGATCAAGCTGTACAACGAGGCCGTTACACTTAAAGCCGGACAACCGGTGCAAAAATCACTCGCCAAGTAGCTCCGGCCAGGTAGAGCTCCGACAGATCCATCAGGTTAGGCTTACCGTGAGAAACCAGCTTCAGATAAGTGCATCATTGATCGTGCTCTCATTAGGAAATTAGCGATGATACTAGTACGATTGAATATATTTCAGTTGGTAAAAGGAGTTATTTGGACATGAGCATAGCGAAATCGCTGAAGGCTGTCATTTTTGACTTGGACGGCGTCATTACCGATACAGCCGAGTATCATTATCAGGCCTGGAAGGCTACGGCAACCGAGCTGGGCATTCCCTTCACCCGAGAATTCAATGAGAATCTCAAAGGGGTATCCCGCATGGATTCCTTGATGCTGCTGTTAAGCCAGGCGGAGACGCCGGTCAACTATTCCGAAGGAGAGCTGGTGCAGCTGGCTGACCGCAAAAACAAGCTGTATGTCGAGCTGATCGAAACGATCACGCCAGCCGATCTGCTGCCGGGCGTCACCGAATTCGTGGCAGACATTCGGGCGGCGGGTCTTAAGACCGCCATTGCGTCCGCCAGCAAGAACGCCATCGCTGTACTGACCCGGCTTGGCGTCATGGATCAGTTCGACGTCATCGTCGATGTAACCAAGCTTACGAACAACAAGCCCGACCCGGAAATCTTCCTGACCGCTGCCGCGCAGCTGGGCGTAGAGCCCGCCGACTGCATCGGGGTGGAAGATGCCGCGTCCGGCGTCGATGCCATCAAGGGTGCCGGCATGTTCGCCGTGGCAATCGGCAACGCTGCCCACTTCCTGCACGCGGATATCGTGCTGGACAGCACGTCACAGCTGAATTTCCGGGAACTGGCGCAGAAGTTCGAAGGTAAGTAGATCGATGTAGTGAAGGGGTGTTCCTTAGGTGGGACACCCCTTTTTGATGTGGCGGAGGTTGTGCAGGGACGGGATGCTCCCCATGGTCGCTGCAATGGGCTGGCGGGGAGCCGCACTTTGGCGACTCTAAGTCCCTTTTGGGGACTTGTTGGCGCGTAAGCCGCTCTTTGGAAAGTCCCTTTTGGGGACTTATTTGGCGCGTGCGAGCACCCATGCTGAGTAAGATTATCTCACAACGTCAGGATGCGCTATCCCGTTTTTTTGCAACGATGCACCATCTTCGGTAGACTTGAGTTGATACTGATGCTGCTGAGTACCATCCGGTATGTGGACCAGACCTACATATCGAGAACACCATAAAGGGGATTTTCCATGGAACAGGCTGTTTTGAATCAGGGTGCCGAGCGTTTCGGCAGAGGTTCTTATTCACTGCAATTGCTTGGAGGATTTGACCAAAATGTATTTGAATATATCGGTGAAGACGGGCTTCGCTTCATCATTAAATTCTTAGACGCGGCCAAGTACCGTAAAGCCTCGATCATCCGCGAGCTGACGTGGATGGCTTATCTCGCCGAGCATGGGCTAAACATAGCGTCGTCGATTCGTTCCGCCCAGGATCTCCTGATTGAAGAAGTCATTCACGGCTCCAAACGATATTATGTCATTGCCTTTACGAAGGCTCCGGGCAGCCCTTTATCCGATTTGACATCGGATTTTGCTATGATCGAGCGCTGGGGACACGGGATGGGAAGCATGCACAAACTCGGCAAGAAGGACTCCACATCCGCTTCGCTCGTTCACCGCATGGCTTTTCCCCAATGGAATGATCATCTCATCTTTACGGATGCGTTCCCGGAGGCTGCCGGTGAAAGGGTACATACTCAGTGGAGGCGATATCTTAAGGAGCTGGAGTCCCTCCCGCAAGATCAGGACAGCTACGGGATCGTTCATAATGACCTGCACCATAACAATTTTCATGTACATAACGGGGAGATTGTCTTTTTTGATTTCGGGGATGTTTCTTACCATTGGTTCGCATACGATATCGCCATTGCCATCTATCATGCGGTTCAGACAGTCCCTGAACACAGGAAGGCCGAATTTGTCGCCAGATTCTTCGATTCGTTCTTATCGGGCTATCTGAAAGAGAACACATTGAGTGCGGATTGGATTGAACGGATTCCGTTTTTCATCGACTTCCGAAACCTGTATTCCTATGTCTACTTCTCCAAATTCGTGGACTGGAACGAGATGGATGAGTCTACCCGGAATTATCTTCTAGCCATGAAAGCCGATATAGAATCAGGCCAATCGGTAGTCAATCTGTCTATTTAATATAAAGAAGGAAGATTGCTCGCCATGAAACCAAAATCCAAACATCTCCGCCGGCTCGCATATGCAGGCCTGGGTTTGCTCCTCTCAGCCAGCCTTCTATACCTGCTGTTTCTTCGTCCCATACCCATCAAGGCGGGTGGATTCACATCCCTTACGGGCGAGAATACGATCATCTTCGAAGTCATCAACGAAGGATTTACCAAGGTGGAGCTGCTGGATGTGCGGGTGAACGATGGCCAGAAACCAGCCAAGGCGGAGCTCGGCGTCAGTTACTCCCTTCATCTGGTCGGCGGAGACGACCTTGATGAAGACACCCATATCGAACTCGTGGGTATTCAAGAGATGCCGCTCCAACCTGAACTCACAGCAGATGAGAAGTTAGCCGCACTTGATCAGGGAGCACGCATCCCGCTCAATTATGGTGTCCGTCTTTTTAATGATACGCCTATCACCCAGATTGAAGTGACGTATAAGTATTGGGGGATCACCTTTAAGCGGGAGGTGCCGATGGGGCGGTTTTTCAATAACGGTTCAAGCACCTAAATAAGAACAGGTTTTAGTTTACGGGAGTATCATATTGAGCGTAATATCGCTCTAACTGCTTTTGTTATCACTGTTATATCGCTTCCGTTATATCTTTAACCAAGCTCTTTGATATCGACAAGTATACTATGATCACAGGACTCTCTTATACAACTAAATAAGCAAACCAAAGCCTCTATCCCTGTTGGATAGAGGCTGATGCAATTAAAGACCCCGTCTTGCAGTTCTATGTAGTTAATCATTATCTACGTTACAATCTCCGCCCACCGGGCCAGCGTCTCCTGTACCTCGGCCTCTCCTTTCATCATCGCCTCAATATCCTGATTGATCTGCTGCCTGGACAGGTTCCAGACCTGATTGGAGAGATAGGCATTCTTCTCAATGCGCTCCATGGCATACAGGGCGGGACCCCACCACAGATTATCGGTACGCCCAAGCTCCTTGGCCAGTGTTCTTGTGATCGGCAGGCCCCAATAAGCACGCTTGGCTTCCTCAGAAGAGGGGATCGCCAATGCCTTCAGCAATTCCCATGCCAGCTCAGGCTGCCTGGACATGGCAGGAATACCGTATCCTGTCGAATACATCGTATAGATATCCACGCCGTTTCGTGCATGAGGCAATCCCACAATGCCATACGTCTCACTTAGCTCAGGATCGTGGGCCACCCCTCCAATATGCCAGCTAAAGTCATATATCATCGCACAGCGATTCGAACGAAATACGTTCTCAAACCGGACCCCCGGCAGAGGAGCGACACGGTGCTTCTGATACAAATCAACAATCCATCGATACGTAGAATGCGTAATTTCACTGTCCGTATAGCCCTTACTGACAGATCCGTCCTCCGATAAATGCCGTCCGCCCCTGCGCATAAGGAACGGCTCCAAAAATTCCACATCCGGATAAATATAGAGGCCATACCGGGAGTCCTCCGGATATTCTTCGAGCCGCGTTAAGCGAATCGCAGCATCCAGAAACTGTGCATCCGTCCACCCATTCTCAGGGAACGGCACACCCGCTTCGGCTAAACCTTTTTTTGTTATAAAAAATAAGGGGAACCGCGGCATCCACAACCGGCAAGGCTGCCAGCTGGCCCTCCCACATCGGATGTGACAAAGCCCCCTGGTAAAAATCATCGATGACCATCGCGGGATCATTCTTCAGATAAGGCAGCAAATCCCGGACAACGCCTTTACGCATCTGAGTAGAATATGCCCCCTCCCGGATGTGCAGCAGATCCGCTCCATCCTGATGAAACTGCTCCAGCACGCCGTAGCTGTCCTCTGCCCGGACAAGCACCACCTTTACATCTGGCCTGGCGGCTTCAAACGTTTGAATAACCGTCTGCACATATTTCAGATCATGTCCGTGCGATTCCGTGATGACACGAAGCTCGGTTGGCGTTGTCATTTCATAATCCCTCCTGTATGATCGATCACGATCACGATTCCCTGTACTTGCTCAGGCTGTTCCCATACGCAATTAAAATCCGTTCTTCTTCTCAACTAATCGTACATCGCTAGGAGTTACCGCATACGTATAGGTTGTTCGCATCTGCGGACCTTCCCCGTGTTTTGGTTCGCAGTCTTGTCTGATGATGACCGTGAAACCCTGTTCATGTTCCTTAACCTCCACGACATCGTTAATCGTCTCTAAGTCCCCTGTACACTTCGGCACTTGGGCCAAAACCTTGGTAAGTACAGCAGCACGGTCCATATTCCCCTCTAAGGGATACCCTGATATTGAAACGATAATCATGAGCACCATGTATATCATACGCATAACATCAACTCCTCTCTAATGTCATAGACGTAACATTCCTCATAATGTTCTATAGATCAACCTGGATCTCTATACTGCTGCCTGTATGTTCGCGGAGACATTTGTACCGTCCGCTTGAACACCTTCCCAAAATGGGAGAAGTTGCTAAATCCTGCACGCATGGCGATATCCGTAATGGAATCATCGCTTTCGCGCAGCAAGCGCTGCGCCTCCTTAACCCGAAGCAGATTCAGATAATCGCTGAAGGTAAAGCCCGTCGTTTGCTTAAACAGCCGGCTGAGATAGTGCGGGCTGATTCGGAACGCCTCCGCTACCCCGGGCAACGTAAAACCTTTCTGATAGTTATCGTTCAGATAACGGACCACCGCTTGGGTCTTGGGATGAAGAATGGGCTCGGTATCGGCGGAACGCACCGTGCCCAGCTGCTGATTGCGGTATGCGTACAGCAGCAATTCAACCGATCGGTGCCGGAGCAGCAAGCAGCTTCCGGCTTGGGGATGAACCATCTCGTCCACCATTTCGCTGACCATTCGCGCCATGGCTTCGCTTGCCGGTGAAGGAAGTCTCAGAATCGGAATATCCCAACCGAACGGCTCCTTCAGTCCTGCGGCCAATTCAGGCGAAATAGCCAGCTCCGTGAACAGCTCCGGCCTGATATAGAGGACAACCCGATCATGATCCGGCCTGCCGCTGTCCAGCGTCTTGTGAACGGCATTCCGGTCAACGAATACGAGATCCCCGGCTCTGACCCGATAGGAGCGGTCCTTAATGAAGTATATGCGCTCGCCCGACAACAGGTAGTACAGCTCGTAATGATCATGAAGATGGTCAACCGTCATCGAGAAGTACCCGATGCGGCGGTCATATTCGATATCCAGATATCCGGCAGGATCATGGTAATCCGCTCGAAATGGCTTCGTCACATGGCTGTCCCCCTTTCCTTGGATTATAGCAAAATATGCGGCATTTGAAAGCGATTACGCATAAAATGCGGCGAAAGAAGTGTTCCCTTGTTATAGGCTAGAGCTATATTCAAGGAGGCGATAGAGATGAGTGACAAGAAACGCTATGTATTGGTCGGAACCGGCGGCCGCGCCGAGTTCTTTTACGGAGCCCTGGCCCAGAACTTCCGCGACAAATCCGAGCTTGCTGCCTTTTGCGATATAAACCAGACCCGCATGAATTACGCGAATCAGCTGCTGAGAGACAAATATGGATATGCCGAGGTTCCTACCTATCCTGCGGATCAGTTCGATCAGATGATTGAGAACGAGAAGCCGGACTTCGTCATTGTGACCAGCATCGACCGCACCCATCACAAGTACATCATTCGCGCGATGGAGCTTGGCTGCGACGTCGTGACCGAGAAGCCGATGACCGTCGATGAGGAGAAATGCCAAGCGATCCTGGATGCCGCCAAGCGGACCGGACAAAATATACGGGTAACCTTCAACTACCGTTATGCTCCGCACCATACCAAGGTACGGGAGCTGATTATGAATGACGCCATCGGACAGGTGACTTCCGTCCACTTCGAATGGCTGCTGAACACCCGTCACGGGGCGGATTACTTCCGCCGCTGGCACCGGGACAAGCGAAACAGCGGGGGGTTGCTCGTTCATAAATCGACCCATCACTTTGATTTAGTCAATTTCTGGATCGGCTCCCATCCTGAAACCGTTTTCGCATTCGGGGATCTCATGTATTATGGTAGAGAGAACGCGGAAGAACGGGGCGTAACCCAATTTTACAATCGGGCAACCGGCAATCCGATCGCCAAGGAAGACCCTTTTGCGCTCCATCTGGATTCCGATGACCACCTCAAAGCCATGTATTTGGATGCCGAGCCGGAGGATGGCTATCAGCGGGATCAAAGCGTATTCGGGGACGGCATCAACATCGAGGATACGATGGGCGTTCTTGTACGGTACCAGAACAAGGCCATTTTGACCTATTCCCTTGTCGCCTACCAGCCGTGGGAAGGTTACCGCATCGCCATCAACGGCACCAAAGGCCGGATCGAGATGACTATTGTGGAGCAATCCTACGTGAACTCGCTGGGTGACAAGAATCTGGAAGGCGCGTTAATCGGTAAAACGCTGCGGGTGCTCCCGACGTTTGATGCCCCGTACGAGGTTCATGTAGAAGAGCAAGAAGGCGGGCATGGGGGAGGCGACCCGGTTCTCCTGAACGATCTGTTCGGGGAGCCCGTGGAGGATCCATACGCCCGCGCTGCGAACCATATTGATGGAGCAAGATCCATACTAACAGGAATTGCAGCCAACCGCGCCATCGCTACCGGCATGCCTGTACGAATCAGCAACCTGGTTCGTTTCTAAGCAGTACAAGGCTGCTTCAAGCAAATTCTCTTAAGCAAAGGCTGCGTCATTCACGCAGTCTTTTTTTCTATTTCCAAGGGCAGCCTTGAAGTCCATTCGGTAAGGAGGGAAAATGATGTTCTTCTCATTAAAAAGCCGTCTGATCGCCTTTATCGTTGTCCTGTTCGTCCTCTCTTTCGGCACGCTCTCCTTCCTGCTCTTTACAGAATCGCGAACCGTAATCCGCTCCTACATTGAATCCTCGGCCCTGGAGAAGATGGAGGAATACGGCTCGTACGTGGACATGGTCCAAATGCAGATTTACGATGTCGCCTCCCTGGTCTTCAACAGCGACATGGCCAAGAACTGGGATAACGCCATACGCGACCCGAGCCTTCCCGAAGGGGAGAAAATGCTTGCTAATCTCGCGATGAGCCGATTCCTGACCCAGGCCACCAACAGCTATACCAGCATCTCCGACGTTTCCGTCTACCGGCGGAACGGGCTTCGCATCGGCAGCGAGAACCAAGTCGCGAATGACCCCGCCTTTATGCAAGAATCGTGGTACAGAAACTTCTTCACGTCCGGGGACCACTGGCTGGCTGCCCATACGGATCAGCATGAACGCGTAAGGGATCACGGCAATCCGGTTGTCAGCCTGCTGATGCCTCTCGGTACCTTCCATCATGCGACGGCACAGAACGTGATGAAGGTGAACGTCAGCGAATCCTATTTTCTGGAGCCGCTCAGCCGCATCCATTTGGCCAAGAATAGCACGATTTTTCTGCTTAATGAACAGGGAAGCCCTATTCTCTCCCAGCAGGCGCATGAGCTTGGTGCTCGGGCTATAGCGGAAATCGACCGTATTCGAAACGGCCCGATCAAATCAGGAGTTGTCTATCTGACCAACGATGAGGGGCAGCGAGACATTCTGGTACACAAAAAGCTGGGGCGTACCGGCTGGATGCTGGCAGGTCTGGCACCGGAAAAGGAGTTATATTCCTCTCTTCACAAACTTCAGAGCACGATCTTGGTAGTTACGGTTGTCCTGATTCTGGTCTCCCTGTTTGCCGCAGCATGGCTCTCCTATGGCGTCACCAAGCCTTTAACGCGACTGGTTCTGGCCATGAGGCAGGTGCAGCGGGGCGCTTTCGATCAGGCGGATTCCCTTCTGCCTCCCGACAAAAACGTAAAAAGCGAGGTCAGTTACGTCATCTCGACCTTCCGCTACATGGTCAGCCGCCTGCGGCAGCATATCCAGAATGAATTCGAGCTGAAGCTGCTCCGCCAGCAAGCGGAATACAAAGCCCTGCTCATGCAGATTAATCCCCACTTCATGTTCAATACCTTGGAGCTGGTAAGCAGTCTGGCCATGCAGCGCCGGACGGAGGATACCGTCCAGGTCATCGAGGACCTTGGCAAAATGATGCGATTCTCCATGAATACGAGCGACGATCGGGTCCCGCTTGAGGAAGAGCTGGCTTATGTCCGGCACTATATCTCCATTCTGCAAACCCGCTTCGGTCATAAACTCGGCATCTCCATCACGGAGGAGGGCAAGCTGGATTCACTGGTCATGATCAAGTTCATTCTTCAACCGCTGATCGAGAATGCCGTCAAATACAGCTTCCAGCATCAGACCACGGCACAGGTGGATATCCGGATCAGCAGAGTGGATAACCGCCTGCATTTCAGCATTGCGGACAATGGCCCCGGCATGCCGTCCGAGATCATCCGCAAGCTGCAGGACCCCATGGCAGCTTCTCAGCTAGAGCCGATCCTGCGGAGCGAGAGCTGGCACATCGGACTCGGCAACGTGATTGCACGCTGCCGCCTGCATTACGGTGCCTTGTTTGCCGTCCATATCCGGAATGGAGTTCAAGCGGGCACATGCATCGAACTGATTCTACCGGTACAGGAGGAATATCATGTACAACGTATTGATCGCTGACGATGAGATCGAAGTCCGCGAAGGGCTGAAGCTGAAGGTGGATTGGGAGGGCATGGGCTTTGCCATTTCGGGGGAGGCCGCAAACGGCGTAGAAGCCGAAGCGCTCTTGCGAGCAGAACGCTTTGACCTGCTCATAACCGACATGAATATGCCCGTTATGGACGGAGTCCGTCTGCTGGATACTTGCCGAAGCCACAATCCTTCCATCCAGATCATCATCATAACCGGATACGAGGATTTCCAATACGCCAGAGCCGGCGTCCGCAGCCAAGCCATGGATTATTTGCTGAAGCCCGTAACCCGGGAGGATCTGAGAACAGCACTGACCAAAATCAAAGCGGAATTGGATAAGAACCGCAAGGTACGGGACGATTCGGAAATGATGCAGTGGCGTCTCTCCCAGTATTACAAGGAAATGAAGGAACGCTTCCTGCTGGATCTCGTGCGAGGCAACCGGCTTCCGGCTTCCTCGCTGCCGGAACGGATTCGGCTGTTCCACCTGGAATCATGGCAGGATCACAGGGTCTGCTTCGTAGCCGCAGGCATGAGGGAGTCCAGCATACAGCATACTCCCAAAGGGCGCGCGCCAGAGCAGCTTCACCTGCCGTTCGAGATGGTCTGCCATGAAATCGCCCAGTCTTATCCCGGCAGCATCCAGGTATTTCATGACGCAGCCCATCCCGGAATCATGTTCTTCATTACGCTTGACGGCGTTCAGCACGAATTCACACGCAAGCTCGCGGAAGATGCGGCTTCCTATTTAACCATGGATGTGCAGGTCGGGCTGGGACTTCCCGTATCGGGACTTGAACGCTGGAAAGAAGGGTATATTCATTCGCTCTTGGCGTGGAATCTGGCAGAGCGTCAAAAGGAACAGGACCGCACGCCCGTAACAGACCACAGTCCATTACTCCCGGAGGAAACCAATCGAACACTGCACCGCTGTCTGATTCGGGGCGAGCTGGATTCCTTTCGCAGCGTCATCCGGAAGGAGCTTGCCGAGGCATACCAGCTCTCTCCTTCCCGCTTGGTCCGGAGCCTTTTTCAAATTTCGCTGCTGATGGAGTCCGCCGCCGCTGACTTCATGGGGTATTCTCAGGGAAGGGAGCCTCACTGGATTTCGCCGGAATGGGTGCTGTGGATGGAGACTCCCGAGCAGGCAGAGCGTTTGCTGATGCAGTGGGCGCAGGATTTTGTGGATCAGCAGCAGGTCTCTGAGGACGGGGAAGCTACTCTGATCGAGTCAGCCAAACGGTATATCGAGGAGAATTATATGCAGGAATTAACGCTGACCTCGTTAGCTGAACAATACAACTACCACCCTACCTACTTCTCGGAAATGTTCAAGGAAGGTGCAGGCATATCCTTTATTCACTATGTTACGGAAGTCCGTATGAAACACGCCGTACGCCTGTTGAAGGAAACCACCTTAACCGTATGGGATATTGCAGAGCTCGCCGGCTTCTCATCTCCCGGCTATTTCAGCTCCAAGTTCAAAAAAATATTCAACATAAGCCCATCCGAGTTCCGATTATCGCAATCCGAAAAAATCGAACATGATGATCCGAAGAAATGAGATTCCGGCCCCTCCCCTTCCCCGGTATGATGAGTTTACCAGAAGTAACGCCGCCTCAATTGTAAGCGGCTTCACATCTCAGGGTAACCGCCCATTCTCATCCATCTGAAGGGAGGCATAACATGAGAAAGCTGTCCAAGCCCTTATACGGCCAGCAGAATAAGACAGCCTACTTGTTTCTTCTGCCTTGGCTCATCGGCTTCTTCTGTCTGACGCTGGGGCCGATGATTGCATCACTGTACTTATCCATGACGAAATTCAACCTGTTGTCATCGCCGACTTGGACGGGACTCAGCAACTATGTCCAGATCTTTACCGAAGACGATACCTTCCTAAGATCCTTGTGGCTAACGTTCTACTATGTCTTCTTGTCCGTGCCGCTGAGGCTTGCATTCGCGCTGCTGGTGGCGATGGCGCTGAACAAGGGCATTCGCGGACTCGGCATTTACCGAACCGTGTATTACATCCCTTCCCTATTGGGGGGAAGCGTGGCCATTGCCATTGTCTGGCGTCAAATCTTCGATGGCAGCGGACTGGTCAATCAGTTCCTGAGCTGGTTCGGCATCACGGGGCCATCCTGGATTGCCCATCCCGACTATGTAGTCTATACGATCATCACCCTGTCCGTCTGGCAGTTCGGGTCGGCCATGGTCATCTTCCTTGCCGGTCTGAAACAGATTCCTGCCGATTTATACGAAGCCTCGGGCGTAGATGGTGCAGGAAAGCTCCGTCAGTTCTTCGGCATCACACTCCCGATGCTGTCACCGGTCATCTTTTTCAACCTGATCATGAGCATGATCAATTCCTTCCAAGCCTTCACGCCAGCTTATGTTATCGGGGACGGCCGGGGAGGACCGCTCGACGCCACGATGTTCTACACTTTGTATCTGTATCTGAAGGGCTTCTCGTTCTTTGATATGGGATACGCCTCAGCCTTGGCATGGATCATGCTGGTCATCATCGGGGTGTTCACCGCAATTGTCTTTCTCACATCGAAGTTCTGGGTGTTCTACGGGGACAACCAGGAAGGGAGGTAATGGATATGCCACTCAAGAGACAACTGGTTCAAGCCGGCAGGCATGCTGCCATTATCCTCCTCGGACTGGCGATGCTCTATCCGGTGTTATGGCTAATTCTGAGCTCGTTCAAACCAAATCAACTCATCTTTACCGACAGCAGCCTTATCCCGACAGCCTTTACGCTGGATCATTATGTGAACGGCTGGAAAGGGCTGCAGGGCATCTCCTTCGGCAGGTTCTTCAGCAACTCCCTGCTGATCTCGGCACTGAGCGTCATCGGAAATGTCATCTCCTGCTCACTCGCGGCCTACGCGTTCTCCAGGCTGAAATTCAAGTTTAAGAGCCTGTGGTTCAGCATCATGCTGGTGACGATTATGCTACCTTACCATGTGACACTGGTGCCCCAGTACATTCTGTATAACGAGCTGCAGTGGATTAATACGTATTTCCCGCTCATTCTGCCCAAGTGGCTGGCGCAGGACTCCTTCTTCATTCTGCTGATGGTTCAGTTTATCCGGGGAATTCCGCGGGAATTGGACGAGAGTGCCACCATCGACGGCTGCGGACAGCCGCAGATCTTTTTTAGAATCGTAGTGCCGCTGCTTGTTCCCGCGCTCATTACAACAGCCATCTTCACGTTTATCTGGAGCTGGGATGATTTCTTCAGCCAGATGATTTATCTGAGCAAAATTGATCTGTTCACCGTACAGCTGGGAATTCGGTCCCTGTTCGATCCATCGGGACAATCGGATTGGGGGGCGCTGCTCGCCATGTCCACGCTGTCGCTGCTGCCTGTGACCATCATCTTTCTTGTGTTTCAGCGGTATTTTCTCGAGGGCATTGCCACAACGGGCCTGAAGTAGTCACGCGCTGTCTGTTCTGTTCGTGAGCATGAAGCACATTTCAAATTATATTTAAACCGGGGGGATTAACTATGTTAAAACGATTTATGGTGGGTATGCTGGCAGGACTCATGTTGTTCGTAACAGCCTGTTCCGGAACGGATCATACCGGTGCTGGCGGAGATACGGATAACGGAGCCGCGGAGAGCGGCCAGGTTGAACTGCGCATGATGTGGTGGGGCGACCAGAAACGGGCAGATATTACGAACGAAGCGCTTAAGGTGTTTCAGGAGAAACATCCGAATATTAAAATTATGGGTGAATTCTCACCCTCCTCAGGATATTTTGACAAGCTGAATACGCAGCTGGCATCCGGCACGGCACCGGATATCTTCTTCTTAGGCGGGAATGTGGTCGACTATGCCAAAAAGAATGTCCTTCTGGATCTGGATCCGTATGTTGGCAGTGAATTGAATCTGGACGGAATGGATCCCACCATGGTTGAGTATGGCCGTCTCGACGGGAAGCTGCAGCATATTTCAGCCGGTGCGAATGCCCGGGGCATTGTCATCAATCAGGCACTGTTCGAGAAGGCCGGAATCCCTTTGCCGGAGCCGAATTGGAACTGGGAGGATTACGCAGCTGTCAGCAAGGAACTGTCTGACAAGCTGGGTGATGGCATTTTTGGAACGTACAACTTCACCGTCGATGGCATGGACATCTATCTGAAGCAGCGCGGCAAACAGCTGTATAATATGGAAAATGGAACTCTGGGCTTTGCCAAAGAAGACATCCAGGAATGGTTCCAATATTGGGAGGAGACGTCCGCAGCAGGTGCTGTGGTCACACCTGAAATGCAGGTATTCAATCCGCATGACGACACTAGTAAATCACTGCTGATTACAGGCAAGGCCGCCATGAGCCTCCTTCCTTCCAACCAGCTGGCTGCTTTCCAGAGCCTGACGGAGGACCCGCTGATCCTCCATCCGGTACCGCGGGGTCCCAAGGGTACGGGTGTTGTATTCGAATCCAGCCAGGGATTGTCCGGTTATGCGAATACCAAGCATCCCAAGGAAGTCGCTATCCTGATGGATTTCTGGATCAATGATCCACAAGCCGCCAAAATTCTCGGCAGCGACCGGGGCGTTCCGGTAACGGAAGCCAACCGCAATCTACTGCAAGAGGAAGCCGGTCCGGTGGAGGAAATTGTATACCAATACACAAGTCTCGTATCTGAGGCTACAAAATCAGAACCTTTTGACGTGAGTTACAATCCTCCGGGATTTGCTGAATTCTCCAAGCTGGCGCAAACGACAAGCCAGGAAATCGGCTTCGGCCGGAAGAGCGTCGAGCAAGCCGTTGCGGACTTCTACAATGGCACCGTTCGAATCTTTGAATCGAATCAATAAACAAGGCTCTACAAGGAGGCGGACATGACCGAAGTTATGCTGGACCGTCTGCGCGGGATCTCGATACAGGATCAGGTGCAGACGGTTAAACCGGAAGATCAGAATTTGTTGCGAGAATGGCAGGAGTCAGGCGTACGATTTGCCGCATCGGGCGGACGGCTGGAGGCTTCATATTATACGGCGCTGGAGAAGCTGCTTCCCTGCATCGTGCCGATGGCTGGCAGCGAGCCTATTCTGCAGGAAGGCGGGATTTATCTTGGCTGCTGGCTGGAGAGCACCGGCACCATCAATGCGGAGCTGCTCTCGCGCTTGATTCCTTCTGTCTCGAAATCGACCTATCTCGCCTTTGCGGCTCACCAAAGAGAGGACGGTTTGCTGCCTTACAAATTAACGGAGAACGGTCCCTCCTTCCGGCAGATTCAGCTGGTTACACCGCTGGCACGCAGTGTATGGAACCATTACCAGCTCCACGGCAAGGACCGCGACTTTCTGAAGACCATGTACAAAGCCATGGCGCATTATGACGAATGGATTGCAAGCTTCCGCAATACCCGGGAGACCGGCTGCGTAGAGGCCTTCAGCACCTTCGACACCGGACATGATTTATCACCCAGGTTCTGGCATGTTCCGGATACACCCTATATGAATGATGCCGCAGCCTATCACCCGGATTCTCCGGTCCTGCCTTTCCTGGCACCGGATTTGACCGCCAACATCTACTGCCAGCGCATATATTTGGCCCGCATGGCCGAAGAGCTTGGTGGATCCGGAGCTGATTGGAGAGCGAAAGCCGAGTCCAGCCTCGAGAGTCTCTTCCGTTACTGTTACGACGAAGAAGATATGTTCTTCTACGACCGGGACCGGAATGACGAGCTGGTCAGAGTCCAGTCCGATGTGCTGCTGCGCGTGATGGCCTGCGAGGTTGGGGACCGTGAATGGTTCGACAAGCTGCTGCGCCGGTATTTGCTGAATACGAGCAAATTTTTCGCCAAATATCCGTTTACATCTATGGCGATGGACGATCCCAGATTCGATCCGTTCTCCTCCTACAACAGCTGGGGCGGGTCGTCCAACTTCCTGAGCCTGATTCGCGCTCCGCATGCGTTTGAATATCACCACCGCTATGTCGAATTGACGTGGGTACTGCATCCGATCCTGTCTGCGCTGTCCAAGGCAAAGCGCTTTGCACAAGCGTTAAGTCCCTGGACCGGAGAGGAAGGTTTTACCGAGACGTATTCCCCTTCCATCCTGTGTCTGCTTGATTATGTGGAACGGTTGTGCGGGATTATGCCGGTCGGGTCGGACCAATTATGGTTTACCGGTCTTCTCCCCGTCGACATGGATCATGGCGAGGAAGTTGCAGGCAACACGGCCTACAGCCGCACGGTGAATGGGCTGCATTACGAATTGGTAAATACAGCAGATCGTATAACGATATACCGGGAAGGCAGCGTTCATATTGAAGGACCGGCCGGAATTCGGCTGGTTACCGATCGAAGCGGACACCTGGAAGGCGTCATTGGAATGAGTGTGCGCACCATCGAGGGCGAGCTCATCTATCAAGGCAATTCCCTTCCGATCCGGATCAAAGGAAATGAAATGCAGCGATATCGAGGCGGAGGCTTGAAAACAGAGAGGGATATCGGCATTATCTGTCCCTCCTATCGTTAATGATTTCAGGAGGTGCCTGAACAGCATGAACACTCAGGATATTCAGCTGCGGGATCCTTATATCCTGCCTGATTCCAAGCACAAGAAATACTACATGTACGGCAGTACCGACAAAAATATATGGAGGGAAGGAAACGGCTTCGATGCCTATATAAGCGAAGATCTTCGGCATTGGGAAGGCCCTTGTACGGTCTTCCACAAGCCCGATAATTTCTTCGCGGAGGTGAACTTCTGGGCACCCGAGGTGTACGAATATCATGGCCGTTATATCATGTTTGCCACCTTTCGCAGGAAGGATAATGATCTGCTGGGCACTGCGGTGCTGTCAGCGGAGCAGCCGACAGGGCCCTTTGCTCTCCATAGCAGCGGTCCTGTGACACCGGCGGATTCGAGTTCTTTGGACGGCACGCTGTATATCGATGAGGAGAACCAGCCGTGGATGGTGTTCTGCCATGAATGGCAGCAGGTTGGCGACGGCGAGGTCTGTGCCATGCGCCTAAGCCCGGATTTATCCGAATCCGTATCGGAACCGGTGATCTTATTCCGTGCCTCTGAGGCGGCGTGGACCACACCGTTTCATTCGCAGCGCTTTCCCGGGACCGGAAACTATGTGACGGACGGTCCCTTTCTATTCCGGACAGCACCCGGCAGCCTGCTGATGCTGTGGGCCAGCTTTGTCGACGGCCGCTACGCGCTCGGCATTGCCAAATCCCCATCCGGCAGCTTGACGGGTCTCTGGCTTCAAGAGCCGGAACCCTTATATTCCAGCGACGGCGGGCACGGGATGGTGTTTCGCACGTGGGAGGGGCAGCTGATGCTGGCGGTACATACCCCGAATCGGACGCCGGAGGAACGTCCGATCTTTATCCCTGTAGTTGAAGACGGAGACAGCCTTAAGGTAAGTCCGATGGATCGGCAAACCGGTTAAAGCACTGGAGTGAATAAAAAAACAAGAGCCGCTCTCCATAGTAATGGCAGAGCCGCTCTTATTTTTATGAAAAAGTTGTTGCTGCCCTGCTTATCATGATCATCGCTTTACTATCGGATATGACAAAAAGAGAAGCCGCACTTCCACGGCTTCCCTCTGTTCATCCTATTACAGCTTCACAATCTTACCCGTCTCTTGCGATTCGAATGCGCCCAGGATGACGTTCAAGGAACGCAGCCCTTCCTCACCGGAAATGCTAGGAGGCGTGTTTGTTAGAATGGATTCCACGAACGCGTCGATGACGCCGCTCGGCACCTGCTTCTCATTCGTTGCCATGGCACCAACCTTGTAAGTCTCGATCGTACCATCTGTCAGCTCGACGTTAACCTCGTCACCATGAACGGCACCGATCTTCATCACGCCTTTCTCGCACCAGAGGACCGTTCCGTTATCACCGGATCTGTAATGCGTCCAGCTTGCCATCAGCGTGCCGACTGCGCCACTCTTCATGCGAACGATGCAGGTCGCATTGTCGTCCACGTCCGTTCCCTCTTTGTGGACCGTTCCGATAAAGCCGGCAACTTCTGCGATTTCATCGTTCAACAAGTAACGGATAAAGTCGGATTTGTGAACGCCAAGGTCACCCATAGCCCCCATAATGGCTTCTTCCTTACGGAAGAACCAGCTGTCGCGACCGTCCAGACTCCAGCTCTCTGGACCCCCATGGCCAAAGGAAGTGCGGAACGTAAGCACCTTGCCGAGCTTGCCGGAATCCAGGATTTCCTTAGCTTTTACGTGTGGAGGCATTAAACGCTGATTGTGGCCTACCATCAGGTAAACCCCATTCTTGCGTGCTGCCTCGATCATTTGCTCTCCTTCTTCCGTTGTTGTAGCCATCGGCTTCTCAACCAGTACATGAAGGCCAGCATTCGATGCTGCAATACTCATTGGAGCATGCAGGTAGTTCGGCGTACATACGCTAACGGCATCAAGCTTCTCATTCTTAAGCAGTTCTTGGTAGTCGGTATAAGCTTTGCCGCCATACTGGGCAGCCATCTCTTCGGCACGTTCCTTTACCGGATCGGCAAAAGCAACCAGCTCCACATTAGCATTGTTCGCGTATTCAGGAATATGTCTGCGCTGGGCGATGGCGCCGCAGCCAAACACAGCCACTTTAATTTTGCTCATTGAAAGTCTCCTTTTTGCACATAGATTAAAATTGGTTCAGGTAGTTCTGCTTCAACCAGTTCATACTGTTCTCCACGCTTTGCAGCGGTGGGTTCTGACACACGTCCTGCTCCACGATCAGCCATTCCGTGCCTGCATCCGATGCAGCTTGAATGACACCCGGCAGGTTCACAGAGCCTTGGCTCAGCTCCAGCGTCTTCATGTTGCCCTCAGCGTCTTTGCTGAAATCCTTCAGGTGAAGCAGCGGCAGGCGTCCCGCATATTTCGGAATGTAAGCCAGCGGATCTTGTCCGGCAAACTGTACCCAGCATACGTCCATCTCGACTTGTACCGCTTCCGGCGTCGTTGCGGAATACATTGCATCAAATACGAATTCGCCGTCAACCTCCGCTTCGAATTCAAACGCATGGTTATGGTAACCAAAGATCAGTCCTTGCTTGCGTGCTTCAGCTCCTACTTCTTCCAGGAAGGAGAAGAGGTTCTTCCAATCCTCAGCATCTTTACGATCTTCTTCAGCTACATAAGGGCACATCATATATTTAGCGCCAATGGTTTTCAGGTAATCTATCTCCTTCTGCAGGTCTGCACGAAGAAGATGCAGGCCCACGTGGCTCCCAATCGCCTTAAGGCCGAGCTCTTGAAGAAGCGTTTTCATTTCCTCGGCCGGAATGTCTCCGTAACCTGCGAACTCCACGCCTTCATAACCCAATTCAGCCACTTTGCGAAGCGTACCGCGGAAATCCTGAGCCGTTTCATCGCGCAGCGTATACAATTGCAAACCAATGTTCATTCTTCTCATTATAGCGCACCTCGATTCCAAAAATGAGTTACTGCTCTATCTGCTACTATCATACATGCAAATAGGCTAAAATGAACATAAACAATATTGCTGCAACATGAACTATCTGCTTGCATTTTTACTGGGGGTTTTAACCATGATGGAGGCAAGACTGCTAATCTGCGACTATTCCTACCACTTCCAGCAGTTCAGCAACAGCCACCGGGGCGGCTTGACGACCTATCTGTTTCGTCTCCAAACCGAGGGGTCCTGTGAAATATACTGCAACGGCATCGAGCACCACGTGCAAGGGGGCGATCTGCTGCTGCTGAAACCCGGCGATGAATACGAGCTGCGGATCAACGATGACGGCGAGGATGGCCGCGTATCCAGCGGAGATTATTATATATTTTGCGATGGGTCATGGATCGATGATTGGTGGAACCGGATCCATCGGCCAGTTGTCAGCCATGTCGGGCTCGACGATCAGCTGCTGGGTCTGTGGAGACAGATGCTGCTGGAGAAGCGGCGCGGACTTGAGGGGGAGACCGGGGAGCTGACGGATTATTTGCTGCGCAGCCTCTGCCTGTGTCTGGACCGTGCCATTACCGAGATCAAGCCAACGGATCGGCTTGCCTTCACCGCTCTTCGGCTGAAGCGATTCGTGGAGGAACATGCCACGATCACCTTCAAGCTGGAGGAAGCCGCTTCTCATGTCGGGCTCAGCTTATCCCGGGCCGTTAAACTGTTCAAGGAGTATTACGGAAAAACCATGATTCAGTACGCCTTGGAGATCAGGCTGAACGCAGCCGTTGAGCGCATGAAATACAGCACCATGACGCTGGAGGAGATCGCGGAAACCTGCGGCTTCGCAAGCTATTCCTATTTTCACAGAGTATTCCGTGCCACATACGGCATGTCCCCGGTCAAATACCGGGAAACGGCAACCGTACCGGCAAGGCCGGGGCAAGAGAAAGCCCCGCGGTAATTTTTTCTCTACATTATAAGAAGCAGCCTGCGCGTACCCGGAAAGGTGGAGCAGGCTGCTCCAGACTACAGATGCTATTAATAACTCGATATACTCTCCAGTACCCCATTAGTAAGTAGAGATAAGGGATATTATACCATGCTTCGACAGGTTGAATAGGTAATTTGAACTAATTGGTGCTGCCGTTCTACTCGGGGAAATCCGGTATAGCGCTGGCTTAAAAAATATCAACACCGAGACTCTGTAGAACCGTTACGGCATCTTCGACAGGCAGCTTCGGAAGCTTAAACTCATGATCGATCACCTCTCGAAGCTCGCTGAGGTCCGATAAAACGCGCTTGTCAACCCTCCCGTCTTCATGCCGGATACTCAGTATATTATTGATTAGGGACAGCGACCGTTCTTGCTCCAATTGCCAGAGCTGACAGCGTAATATAGAGGTGAAGAGATCGTTAGGCTTAAAGTACTCCCTAATAGCAGGCTGAAAATCATCGAATTGATTAGGTTTTTCGGGTATCGAAGGACCATACCAGATCTGTAAGCAGCTGGCCGTCCACATACCTGTAGTACGTGTACGTTCCCGGCTCGTCTCCCGGACGCAATCTCACTTCAATTCCAGCATATTGGGAAACCTGATCAGGATAAGTCTCCAACCGAACGGGTTCGAAAAACGGAGCAGCGTTCCCGCAGTCCACATACACTTCTTCTTGCCCATCAGGGTTCCGAACAAGCAGTCCGACATGCCCCTCGCCCAGCAGCGTATAACGAGTTGGAAATCCGAGCTGGTTCAGCAGCTGATGGAGACTGCTGTTAATCATATAACAAGTGCCTCCCGCATTCAGCTGCATCAGCTGATCGACAAACCTCTTCTCGTCTTGCTCCAGCCTGCCTTGCTGATGATACTCATGATACCGCAGCAGCGTGCTAATATTCTCGAAAGGAATCCTATTATGATGCGCAGTGCAAATCTCGGTTAAATACGCCAGCGAAGCCTCCTTGAATGGAACCCGAATATACTGCAAATAATTGGCGGCCCATTCAGGTAAGTGTACTTGTTCCGTCACTATCGTTCACTCTCCCTTATCGGATGCTGTTGATACACTCTTTATTTTAAACGATTCAGCATATCAATACTTCGTACGAACGATAGTGGAACTATGCAAAAATAGTCTTACCCCAAGGTAAGACCATTCTCTATGACCCAGGTCTAATATTCCTCTTTTCTTGCGGCACTCATGGATTTCTCATGATTCAACAGCCATTGCTTGCGCGACAGCCCTCCCCCGTATCCGCCCAATTCACCGCTCGTATTGATGACGCGATGGCATGGAATGACAATCGCAAGCTGGTTGGCCCCATTCGCCTGGGCGACGGCGCGGTAAGCGGTAGGTCTTCCCATCGCTGCTGCGATCTCGCCGTAGGAAGAGGTTCGACCGGGTGGAATCCGCAATAATTGGTCCCAAACTTCCTGTTGGAATGGTGATCCTAACAGGAACAAGGGGGTTTTAAATTCCGTTAACTTCCCGTCAAAATACGCACCCAACTCTCTCTCAATCGAACGGATGGGAGCTGTGTAACCCGGAATAATCGCTGACTTGGTTCTCAGTCTGAGACGTTCTACCTCCCGCTCCAAGCCCCGGCGATCCACGAATTCGAGCAAATACAGTGCTTCGTCATCTGCAATAGCCATCATCGGTCCCAGACGCGTGTCGAGCCACGATGCTTTTAGAATATGATGATGCCCGGACCTTGTAGGGGCTGCGCCCATAATCCGCGAAAAAGCATCCCGAAATCCGCTGCTGGACTCGTAGCCGGTTGACAGCTGCGCATCGATGACAGCATCTCCTTCCCGGATCTGCTTCAGGGCAAGGCCCATCCGCCTAGCTCGTGCATATTCAACAAAGGTCATCCCGAACCGCTTCTTGAATTGGCGTCTTGCCGTTGAGGCATCCACGGACAGCTTCTGGAAGTCCTGGTTGGTCCATCTCTTCTCCGGGTTATCCTCCACAGCGTCTACAAGCAGCCGCACAAGATCCGAAACTTGATTGGGATGCGAGAGCGGCCGGCATCGTTTACAGGGTCGGAAGGATGCCAGCAGTGCTTCTTCGGCCGTCTCATAAAACTCGCAGTTCTCGATCTTCGGTTTCCTCGCCGGGCATGTCGGGCGACAGAATACACCGGTTGTCTTAACGCCCACGTAAAAGACGCCTTCATATTCCGATTTCTTATCCAGCAGCGCCTGATAATATTCCTGTTGATTTGCGGCCGATATCATGTAACGTTCCTCCCTGTGACTATGTTCATTCTATATGGTACATCTGGTATAAGCTGTGTTTCTCCAGGAAAATCATGTACCCTGTCTTGGTGTACCTATTATATTTCTTTTGCACACATGGCGCAGCCGAAAATCGTGCATGAATGTTTCCCGGTTGGAAACAGAGAATGATCGTCACTGGCACGAACCAAAACAGCCCCTTCCGAATGAATCGGAAAGGGCTGTTCATGGTAAATATGTGCGGAGCCTCGGAACAGGCTATCTGCCTCCGTTGTAAACTAAATGGACCTTGCTGGCAGCCTTAACCCTTGATCGAGCCTGCCACCATGCCCTTCATGATCTGCTCCTGCAGAATCAGGTAGGCTACAATGGTAGGAATGACCGCGATTGCCATCGCACCCATGGTCAGGGCGTAGTCCGTGCCGAAGCCGTCCGAGAACAGGGACAGGCTGAGCGGCAGCGTCTTCAGCGCTTGCGTATTGATAAATACGAGTGCGAAGGAGAAGTCATTCCAGAATCGGAGGAATGCCAGAATGGATATCGTTGCAACGATAGGCGTGCAGAGCGGTAGAATCATTTTGCTGAATATCCCCCACCAACCGCTGCCGTCAATCATGGCCGCTTCTTCAATTTCCCTTGGAATGGATGACATGTAAGCCATCGCCAGGAAAATCGCAATCGGCAGCTCAAACGCCGTATAAGGCAGAATGAGCGCTCCGTACGTATCGAGCAGGCCGATGTTTTTCATCATGATAAACAGGGGCACCAGCGTACTGTGGATCGGAATGAGCAGCCCGGTCGTAAATAACACAACCACCAGCTTTTTGAACCGAAACTCGAATCTGGACAGCACATATGCCGCAAGTACGCTGAGCAGAATGGTCAATGCAACGGCTGTAATGGTCACAACCGTTGAATTGATCATCGCCCTGCCCATATTTCCAAGCTCCCATGCCCGAAATATATTCTCGGTCATCCACTCCTTCGGCAAGCCGTAGGGGTTCGTGAAGAAATCCTGATTCGATTTAAACGCGCTTGTAAAAAGCCAGTACAAGGGATAGAGCGTAAGAATCGCATACACCATCAGCAGCAATTTTACGAACCCGGATAAACCCTTCATGATGACTCGTTTCCCTGAAGCATTTTCGGTCCCGGTCGTCTGTAAATTCACATCGCTCCCTCCTTCATGTTAACTTGACTTTCTGCGCGTTGCGAAGTAATTAAGCGCGATTAGGATGGCGCTGACAATCATAATCATCGTGGAGACGGCAGAACCGTAACCATAACGATACACACTGAAGGTGCTGTTATACATGTATGTGGCAAGCAGCTCGGTCGATTGCGCCGGTCCGCCGCCCGTCATGACAATGACGTGGTCAAAGGCCTTCAGACTTCCGGAGATACAGAGCACGATAGTCACGACAACCGTACTCCAGATCATCGGCAGCGTGATTTGCATCAGCTTGTTCCAGCCCGTGGATCCATCAATTTTGGCCGCATCATGAATCTCGGGAGAAATATTTTGCAGTGCTGCAATAAAGATAACCAGATACGGACCGACGTTCGCCCAGTTAATCGGAATCGATATCGCCAGCATGTTGACTTTCGGATCAGACAGCCAAGCGCGGGTCCATGAATCCAGACCGAGCATCTCCAGCACATAATTCGCAATCCCGAACTGCGGATGGTAAATGTAACCCCAGATCAGGCCGACTACAACCGTCGACAGCACCATCGGCATAAATACGGCGGAGCGTATGAATCTGGAGAAAAACGAATTCTTGAACAGTACAATGGCCAGAATCAATGCAATCGGAACCTGACCGACAATGGATGAGACAACCAGAATCAGGTTGTTTCGAAGCGCCCGCCAAAAAATCGGATCCTTGAACATCTCTATATAATTATCAAGACCGATAAAGGTGGCATCCCCGAACCCTTTCCAGCTGAAAAACCCGTAGTAAGCTGACCAGAAAACCGGAATAATGACAAATATCAGAAACAACAGAAGCGCTGGAAGAAGAGCTATGGCTATAAATCCTTTGCTTCTCATCGCTGTAGGCATGGCAGCCTCCTCCCTCCTAATCCTTGTGCAGTGGTGAATGGTTTCTTATGGAGTAGCGGATCTGGCTTGCGCATCCTGAAGCTTCTGGGCCACACCTTCAACGGGACCGCCCATCATGATTTCCTGCAGACCGTTGTTGATGACTTCAGCCGCTTCTGCAGACAGATAAGCATCATATACTGGCGTAATTCCAGTGGTTTTCACCAGATTAAAGGCTTTGTAGTACAGGGAAGTAACTTTGGACTCATCAATCTCGGTATCGTACATTACCATGGAGTTGCTCTCGGCAATCGCTTTTTGCGCTTCCGGTCCGCTCACGGCATAAATCAGTTCAAGGGCCAATTCTTTCGCTTTCCCTTCGGTTCTGCTGCTAAGGGCCAGACCGCCGCCAGCTCCGCCGGAGATCGTGCCTGCCTCACCTTTTCCACCAGGAATCGTTGGCAAAGTAGTAACCTCGATATCCTTCATTTGCTCCTCAGAGGAAGAAGCCGCAAGATTCGTAAGGGTCCATGCGCCGCTGATCATCATCGCTGCATTTCCTTGAATGAAATACTGCTCAGCTTGCGTGTTGTCGATGCTGTTCGCCCCTTCTTGGAACGCTTTGTTGTCAACCAGCTCTTTGAAATAGCCGAGCGCTTCGATAAACTCAGGATCGGTAAACTTCGCGCCTTGCTGTGCTGCTGCATTCTTGAACCATTCGGTGCCTGTCACACGGTCGGCAATAGAGCCGATAATGGTGGATTGAGCAACCCACGGAGCTTTGTTTCCGAGGGCGATTGGCGTTATGCCGTTATCGTTGAAGGTCTTAACCGCCGCCATCATTTCTTCCCAAGTCGTTGGGACTTTTACGTTATGTTTGTCAAACAAGGCTTTGTTGTAGTACAGAATTGAGGTTGCCGACATACCCAGTGGAGCAGAGTAGATCTGGCCTTCCTCGAACTCGTATGGATCAAACGCTCCCGGCAGGAATTTATCCTTCCAATCCGAATGCGCATCTAACACTTCCGTAATCGGTTGAAGCAGCTTCGCTTGATGAAGCTCGGAAGACTGACTTCCTGCATAAACGAAGAACACGTCCGGCATCTCATTCGCAGCCGCAACGGTACTCAGACGTTGACGGTAGCCATCCGGTGGAATCGCTTGTGCATCGAGTGTAACTTCAGGATGGTCCTGAGCAAACTGATCGATAAAACTTCGGACTGATTTCGCACGCAGGTCATCACCGGCAAAGTTATGCCAGATGGTCAGCTTGACCTTTTCTTGATCACCTTCATTCCCTCCGGCCTGCTCTTTGCTTTGCCCGCCGCCGCATGCTGCAAGAACCAGTGTCATCATCAGCAGTACAAGACCTATTTTGCGTTTTGGTCTCATGGTCAATCCCCCTTTAATTTATACGAAAATGATGAAGCATCCTAAGATGATTAGTCCAAGTATAAAAGAGGATGTAACGCTTACATAGGGGATATAATTCAGTCCATAGAGGGACAAAATTCAGGATTTGCCCGATACTCCGACGGCGTCTGTCCCGTCCATTTCTTGAACAGGCGGTTAAAATACTTAATATCCTCATAGCCGATTTCATTTGCGATTTCACTGATTTTGGCCGGCGTTTCCCTCAGCAGAGTCATTGCTTTCCGCAGCTTCGCCTGGGTCACGAATTCAATGTAATTCTGCCCGGTCTCCTTCTTGAACATCTCGCTGAAATAATTGGGATTCATATGAACATGCTTGGCCACTTGCTGAAGCGACAGGCTCTGCCCCAGATGCTCATGAATGAAGGAGATCGCCCTGTGAACAGGACTGGTTGTCGACACCATGTCCCGGTACTGCTTCATGATGAGTCCAAGGGAATCGATCAGCACCTTCTCCGGCTTCTTCGTTAAATCGCGGATATCAAAGTTGTCCTCAATCTTCACCGGACTGGTGTAGCCGATGGACGTTGCAGCGCGTATCAGCCAGCGCTGTCCCGAGACGAGCAGGGAATGCAGATAAGCCTGAACCGAGCCGGGTGTCGCCTGGCTCTGACTTTGGATGCGTTCCAGCACATCCGCAACCCATGCCTCCAAATCGACGGATTGCCCTGAGCGCAGAAGGGAGGAGAGCTCGGTTTCTTCTTCCATCGAACAGACCGTCTCAATGCCTTTCCGCCCTTCGATGTCCTCATAACGGATATGCCGTTCCGAATGGAGCAGCCACTCGTAGGAGCTGGCTTCCACCGCCGTCTTCAGCGCACGATCCAGCTCGCGAACACTGGACACCGGTCGGCCGCTGGCTGCCTTAATGCGGCAGGCGTGAGTCGATTCCAGCTTTCGCAGCGCGGAATCCACGCGCCCCCAGCCATCGCCTGGCTCTGTGCGCACCAGCAGAAGCAGGGAACCATTCCACTCCAGCCAGGCACCATGCAGCCCTTCTGCCAGCTCCGTCCCGAGTAAGCTGTGTCGTTCGCCAAGGGTCAAGTGCTCCAACTCATCCTGATGTAACGGATGAACCGACAGCATCCAGATCTGCAGAACGGAGCCGGGCGTTGTCAACCTCAATTCAGGATATCTCTCCCACAATTCATTCTCGGCATGCTCATCCAGTGAAACTCCCGATGCAAGCAGCCTCCTCAGGAACCCCCGGTTGACCACCATTTCCTGGGCCTTCCCCTTCGCTTGATGAAGTCTGTGCTGCAGGATTCGCTCTCTCGCTTGAACTGCAGCTTCGATAATTTCCCCGGGTCTGCTCGTCTTCAGCAAGTAGTCACTCACGCCTTCACGCATCGCCTGCTGTGCATACGTAAATTCATCAAAGCCCGATATGACAATGATTTCGATCTCGGGAAACCGCTGCTTAACTTGATGAGCCATGTCCAAACCGCTCAGGCCGGTCATGCGAATATCAGTAAATATAATTTCGGGCATATCGACGGGAATACGCTGAAGGGCTTCCTCTGCCGAAGCCGCGGGCGCCAGCACCGTAAAGCCGTTATCCGCCCAATTGATCACTGTACTCAGCCCATTTCGAATGATTACTTCATCATCAACGATCAGTACCTTCAAGGTCGTCATCCCCTTTGCTGGATATTTCAGTTTGTTGAATATCAGTTAGGTCCGGTATCGTAAACATAACCCGTGTTCCGGCCCCTTCCGTACTGTCCACACGCAATCCTGCATCCTTGCCGTAATGGAGGAGCAGCCGCTTATGGACATTTCGCAGCCCGTAGCTTCCGCCCGGGGTTTGCCCCTTCTCGTATTGCAATGGATTCTCTACCAGCTGATCCTGAAGCCATTTCAGACGATCCGGCGTCATCCCGATTCCATCATCCTCCACCACGAAGTGAATCCCCTCGCTGCCATGCCGACCTTGTATCGTAATCGTCCCCATTCCGTCACGGCTCAATATGCCGTGCAGCATGGAATTTTCGACGAGCGGCTGCAGCAGCAGCTTCAACATGGTGTGCTGATGAAGTGTCTCCTCGACATGAACCTCAAACGAGAATTTCTCCGGATACCGAATGGTTTGGATGTTCACATAGTGACGGACATGCATAATCTCCTGCTGGATCGTGCAGTATTCCTGGCCATTGTTCAAGCTGAACCGCAGGAAATCACTGAGTGATCCGACCATCTCGGCTATCTTCACATCCTGGTTCATCAGCGCCAGCCAATGAATCGAAGACAGCGTATTGTATAGGAAGTGCGGATTAATCTGCACCTGCAGTGCATGCATATCCGCCTCCTTTTTCAGCGACTCATTGAGTTTCACTTCATCGGTAAGTTTCACGATCCGGGAACTTAACCGGTTGTAACTGATAATAAGCTGTCCAACCTCATCAATTGTCTTCACCGGCAGCGCAGGCAGCGGCTCCTCCGGGCTCGAATTCTTGAGAAACTTCGTTAACACAGACAACGGATTCGTAATCTTCTGAATCAAGAAGAGAACCAATATAATGGCGAGCAGGATGGCCACGGTTACGGCAACCGCCGTCAATTTGATGAAATACTGGTTCTGGGAACGGTATTCCTCTGAGGGAATGATGCCGACCAGCTTCCAGTTCACACTCGACATTTTCTTATAGAGAATGGTCTTCTTATTGCCGCCCTCTCCATAGTCCATATTCCCGCTAAGCCCCTCGAACTCTTCAATCGAAGGATAATAGTCTGCCAGGGTAAGATTCGTCTCCATATCCGGCGGACCGGCAATAATCCGGTTGTTCTCATCAAGCAGGAGGACAAAGCCGGTCTTCTCCAAGACGGCCTGCCTGAATTGATTGGCAATGACGCCTTGATCCAGGTTGATCTGCAGATTCCCGATCGGCTTGTATTTATCCGTGCTGCGAATCGGCCTGGCCAGCGTGATGACCTTTCTCATGCCTTCAAATGTCCACTGTCGGTGAACAAAAGACCACCATTTGGGATGATGCTCATAATAATCCGGGATCTCCTCGGTAATATTCCGGAACTCGGAACGCACTAATGACTTATGCGAGATCGGATCCTTGCTGCCGAGCGGTTCGACAATGATATTGGCGATATAATCCTTGGAGAAGGCCAGATTCGTCAGGAAGTTAATGACCGTTAGTCTGCTGGACATAGTTGCTCTCCTCTGTCTTGAGGTAGGATTGGACCCCGGTGTGCCCGATGAGGAATAGCGAGATATTCTCGACGTCCTTCACCATCGTGTCCAAGTAAGCTTCCAGTTGGCGGAGCGTATTCATCCCCGTAATCTTGGCTTTCTCTTCCGTCAGGCTCTTGGCCTATGTTAAAAGAGAAAATACCAAGAAATAACAGCGGCACCAGCGTAGCTATAATAATAAGCAACGATAATTTATGCTTTAGCGATTTCCCAAGCCATTGCTGCATAAATACACCCCGTTCGAGTCCATATGGTATGGGCTTGTTATATTACTTAACATTGAAGGCGTTTACTTCAAAAACATTCTCTTTCCGTTGCAAAAAGGTGTCAGGTTTATTAACTATCTTAGAGGAATCTTAAGACTCAAGTAAATGGTAATAAAGACCTATGAATAGAGATAAAACCATCTTTCATATAGGGTATACTCCCCATGGTCGCCGACCCGCTTCGGTGATGCAAACCGCGTTGACTCTTGATAAGCGCAGCAAAAAAAGGGCGCTGCAGCGCCCTTTTAAATAGAAAATCACATCACCCGATCCAAATTCCAACCTTCCAGTTCATGCTTATATCCTTCTGCTGGTATGCATATATATGTAGTTCTAAAGTTCCGCATCGATAAACGGTAATTTACCTCTGCTCTTCCAAACGATCATATTCCATGCGATCCACCACAAATCGATTCGACTCTTCATCATACCGGTAGGTTATTTGGAGATCACCCGCAAAACCGGCTGGACTTATGCTCCCAGCTGCGAGCGTAACAAGCCGCCCTTCTTCGATGCTGTGTCTGACTACAGCTCCAAAACCCAACTTGTCATTCAGATAGCTTTTATCCTCGGAGTCATCCTCAATTCTCTGAACGGTTTCCTTCCCGTCGATCACAATCTTCACGGCGATGTAATCCGCAAACTTCTCGATGCTGGACTCCACATGACCTGCTACCGCCTGATCCAACGATTCAATAGGAATTTCCTTCAGGGTTTCAGCGTCCACCACATGTGTCTTGCCAATATAAATACCCGTCCCGGTCCCATCCACATAGAACACAACCACTTCCGGCTTGCCATCACCCGTCATATCCCGATATTGAATGATCGGTTTACGCGTACCATCACCACCGTACCAATCCGCAAAAACTTGCCTTCTCCCTTCTACCTCTACCACCATTCCTTCATATCTTCCGTATTTCGTAGCGCTTACCGGGTACAACTTCACATCAGGGTTCTCCTCTGCTGTCGAAACGTCCACCTCCGGCGTATAGACGTAAATCATTCTTTCCTTCGAATCCCAGCCTACCTCTGCATTATGCAGCTCCGCTATGAATCGAACCGGAACCATAATTCGGCCATCCTTTAAATACGCGGGAACGGACAGCGAATACGCCTTCCCTTGCCCCTTGGCCTCCCGGCTTCCCATCTTCAGCGTGACTTGATCTGTGCTTGTGCTGACGGTTACCGTCTTGGTCTTGTTGTTCCATTGAAGCTGCGTGGGCTTCAAGTATTCCTTAATCACGCGCAAGGGAACCAGCGCCGTCTGATTCACGATAACAGGATTGACATCGAGCGTAACCATCCAATGATTAATGTTCAATTCCATTTCCTTCTGCGGTGCGGCTTTGGCCTGTACCTGTGCCTGTACCATCGTACTCATCAGCATCGTGGACGCCATAGCGCCGATCACCGCCATTTTCGCCCATTTCCGGGTTGTCATGTTCTCTAATCTCCTTGGCTAATAATATATGAAATAATTCGTATATAACTAAGACGCAAGTTGACCGGTATTGGTTGTCCATGTCACGCAAAAAATAAGCCGCTCAAGCATATCATCACTTGAGCGGCTCACCCGGATTGGTCGGAGGAAATCTATGCCATCATGATCGAATAACTGTCAGGCCTACGGACGCGGCTTCCGATATTTCTCCGTGCGTTCATCCTCGATGACACCCTTCCAGTTTAAACCGAAGGCAAAATCATAGGTGTGATTCTCGGAGTCGGTATGGCATTCCATATCAAACGCCACATCCTCAAGCTGTTCCTCCACGGTCTTCATATTGGCCGGCATCTGCATGGGCAGCAGGCCTGACGGCTCCACTTCACCCGCAAGCACCTCCATGATGGCTTGATCCAGAACGCCGAAATTCACAAGAATCGCATCCACTTCGGCTTCAAACTCCTCAACCACAGTCGGATTGGACAACAGCATGGATACGATGACCGGTTTGCCGTTCAGCGCTTTCTTCGTTTCCAGTACCATGTCGAGATCGGCCGCATTCTGAGGCGTAACGGATTTGCCCCGATAGGAACGGTTCAGCACATCCGTTGTCCGTGTATCACCGGCCAGACTCACTTCACGGGCATGCTCTGCCGTATACGTCTTGTACTGCAGGCTCATCGGCACGTAGCCGTTGCCTCCCTGATCCTCATCTTCTTGGCTATACCCGGTTCCGGATTTCGGCGTACTGATAAAGACAAGCCCGAAATCCGCCTCGTCCGGATGCTCCGCGAGTTCGAAGTATTTGGCCACGATGTCCAGATTAACCGGATACTCCAGGCTTTCCGGCGTGGGGTTGCCAAACCAATCCTGTCCTGCAGCCATAAAGCGCTTCGGAATGTAGACCTTGCTCTTCCGCTCGACGGGAAGCACGCCATTTTTATTTTTCAGCATGACGATCGATTTTAGCTGGGCTTCATAACCTTCACGCATAAACTCCGGATTTCCGACCATACGGGAGCTCTCCAACGGATCAACATAAGGGTTCTCAAACAGCCCCAGTCGAAACATATTGCTCAGCAGGCGCACGGCCGATTGTTCAAAGCGTTCACGCATATACGTCTCGCCATGCTCCCGGACACCCATGTGATAGGCAGCCAGCACCGGTTCCATCTCATTGTTGCCGCCAAATTGGTCAACGCCTGCCATCAACAGCTTGTAATGCCGCTCTGCTACCGTCAATCCTTCGACACCCCACGGCTTCCCGCTTAGGAAAGAGTCACGGGGACCGGACTCATCGGCCGTAATCGCCCAGTCCGTGCAGACAACACCGTCGTAGCCGTATTTTTCCCGGAGCAGGTCCTTGATCAGATAGGAGTTATATGAATTGCCAACGTTCTCCCCGTTGACGGTATCCTGGTTCATCGAAATGGTGTAATACGGCATCACAGCGGAAGCCATTCCCGTCTTGCCCTCCAGCTTAAAAGCCCCCTCTACAAACGGAATGAAGTGCTCGTGAAAATTATTACCCGGATAAACCGCATATTTCCCGCTGCTGTAATGCGCGTCCCTGCCTGCCTCGCCGGAACCGCCGCCCGGCCAGTGCTTCACCATGGCGTTGACACTGTCGTACCCCCAGCCTTCGGATATCTCCCGGTCCCCCTCCGATGTCTGAAAGCCATCCACGTAGGCGCGGGCCATATCGGTTGTCAAACGTGAATCCTCGCCGAAGGTGCCGTTAAAGCGGAACCAGCGCGGCTCTGTTGCGATATCGATCTGTGGGGAGAGCGCCGTTGCAAGGCCCATGGCACGATATTCTTTGGAAGCCATCTCGCCAAATTTCTTCGTGATGTCCGGATCAAACGTAGCGGCCAGGCCCAGCGTCTCCGGCCACATGGAGATCCGTCCTCCCGAGCCGGCGTTAAACTCCGAGCTGGCACTCCGTCGCTGTGCCTTGGGTCCGAGCTGTTATTGGCAGGAATGCCAAGTCCCGTGCGTTCCGCGTATGCCTGCACCTTATTGTTCCAGCGTGCCGCCACTTCCGGACTCTCGACCGTGGTCACCAGCACATGACGCACATGGTCCTGGGCCAGAAAGGCCAGCTGCTCATCCGTCAGCTCCCATGGCTTCACGCCACTCTCCTCGTAGGATTTACCGCCATAGGTAGCCGAGAACCAGCCCCCGCTGGCAGCCGGAATCGACTGATGCCTGCTGTACAGCATCAGGCCGGCGATTTGCTCTATGGTCATTTTGGAAGCCAAGTCCTTGGCACGCTCCTTAGGCGTCAACCGCCAATCCTCATATCGGTCCAGCCTACCGTCACGGCTCAAATCCTTGAAATACAGTCCATCCATCTCGATAATTGCCACACCTGATTCGGACGAGTATCCCAGCTTAGGACCTCCCGGATTGTCGATATAGCGAATGTTGTCTCCATTTCCCGGGATCGTTTGGGTTGTCTGATTGATCTGATGGTTCATTGTGATTCCCTCCACTCCAAGTTTGTCTGCTCTTTCGCTCTGCGCCAGCTATGGACTTTCCGTTATACGTTCTGTACGCTCGGTGCCGTGAGGTCCGGGGAAGGATTCATATCTCCTTCCGTTGCAACCGGCTCCCCGATTTCAGGCAGCGGCTTAATGGATATCATCCCGATCATCATGAATACGGAGAGGGCGATATAGAAGAAGGTCCAGTCCCCGATACCCATCATGGTGCCTGCACCCAGCAGGAACGGCGCGATCGCAGGCACGATGGATTGCGGCAGCGCATTCGCCACGTTCATGATGCCAAAGTCTTTTGCAGAATCCTCCTTGCGGGGCAGAATCCGCGCAACCAGCGCCATATCCACAGCTGAGAAGCATCCATAACCGAGACCCAGAACCGCGGAAGCGATAACATAGGCAAGATAATTCGGAACAAAAGCAAAGACCAGCGTGGCCAAAATCATAATGAAAGCCGACATGTACAGAAACGGTTTTTGCTTACGGAACTTATCCGACAGCATCCCGCCAAATATGCTGGTAACCGCCAGTCGCCACCATTGGAGATGATGTTCACCGGTTGCCACACTGGCTGTCGCCTGAGCTTCGGTATAGCCCATCCGGTTGACCAGCATAACGGTAAAATAAAGACTGCTGCAGTAACCCATCATCAGGAGAAACTTCGAAATAACCGCCCAGGTGAAAGCCGGATACCGGCGCGGGCTTGGGTAGACCTTGCTGAGCTTTTCGCCAAACGGGATTTTCTCTTGCTGCTTATGGACGATATCCACTTTGCCTTCCTGGATCAGGAACAGACTGAGGACTGGACCAACCACTCCGATCACCGCGAGCAAAGTCCACTTCGCTGCGGAAGAAACATCCGTCAGGAAGGTCATCATGACCATGCCGACCGCAATCGCTACCGGCAGCACCAATCCCAGAAGCCCGGATACCGTGCCTTGTTTCTCCTGCTTGACCTGATCCGGGATGAGCGCGGTGTACGCCGCCATTCCGAAGTTAAAGAACAATTGCGCAATTGCCCAGCCGATAATAATGAGCCACAACGAGGACGTCATGCCGATCATGAGAAGAGACGCGCAGCCGAACAAGGGACCGATCAGAATCCATGTACGCCGCCGTCCAAACGACAGGTTCGTACGGTCACTGATCGCGCCGCCGAGCGGATTGCCGATAAGAGCGAAGAATGCCCCGATGCCTGCCACCAGACCATAGGAGGATGTATATCCGTTCGGGTCGATTTCAATCATTTTGAAAGTCAGCAACAAGGTTGCAGGTGTCATTAATGCCAGCATCATGCAGCCATAACCTAGCATAATACCGAAAGTCAGTCTGCCAAACGATGTTTGCACCTGCCCTTTCACCTTAGCTTCAGCCATTGATATAACCCCCTAATTATTATGAAAACGATTACAGTTTTATTATAAAAGAAACCGCCTTCATCAAGACAGGCGGCTGCTTACAGAGTTCTACGCTTATTTTTAACATCTTTTTGTAAACGTTTTCCTAACTTCAATAGAAGGAGATTAAGAATTGACACAATTCAATCATACGTAGGTGTCAGCTCTATGAGCGCTACCCCGTGGGGCTCAAGATTGAAGCAGACGGTTAGTGCCGCCCCGGGCTCTGCATCGACATATGACACGTGCCGGCGGGGACAGGAACTCGCCTTAAGATACTGCACGTCCTCCTTCGTTAGGGATTCCGGGGCTCCCATCGCGACCCAGGCATCATAACTGCTTCCTTGGTTGCGGTCGATCGTGTGCTTCACCATTTTGAACCGGCCATCCGGAACGTTCATGAGGGCTATGTCTATTTTTAATGTCCGCTCATGCTTGAAGCCGTTATAACGATGTGTATGATCAATAAAAGAGATATCGCCCATGGCGTACAGGTCGTCGAAGTGGCAGTAATTATACGTGAGAATCTGATACCCGCCGTCTCCGGCACTCACGATATATCCCTCACCCTGAGCCAGTACGGTGTGACCCAGCTTCGATAACAGCTCATAGGCATGCATCGCAGCCTTCGGGATCCCATATTGCGCAATCAGGCCGAGGCCTCCATGGAACAGCTCCCGGGACGGAAAGGTCTCCTCAATGTTGTCGCTGAGGACCCAGTACCCGAATCCATGGATAACATCCAGATTATCGAGCAGATTCTTCACGATATAAGCGGCCTTGTACACCGTATCGTTCGTGAGCTCGCGGTGGTATGCCGTCGAATTCCATTCGGTAAGATAAATCTCGCAGCCCGACAATCCGTACGCTGCAAGCAGCTCAAGCTCAGCGTTCAGTCTTTCCTTCAAGAAATCAGGATTTGGCGATATCCCGCCAAATTCCTCAAGCAGCTGGTAATAGGGGTCGGTATCGAGCATTTGTCCGATAAACTCCGCGTTCACCATATCCTCGATGCGCTCGTGCGGATAGAAGTGAAGCGGAATAAAATCCGGCTGGCAGGCGTGATGTCGGCAAAACTCGAAAAAATCCTTAACGATGGAGACGGAATCCACCGTAATGATCCTTCCCGGAGCGCCGATCTGGAGCGACTGTGATATTCTTTTCACCGTCTGATAGGTCCTTAAATACAGCGCCCTGTATTCATCCTGTGAGGCAGGCCAGAATATATGGAACTCGGGCTCATTCCAGAATTCAAACTTCCAGTTCTCCACCTCCGCCGCTCCGTAACGGTTCATGCAGTGCCTAATCAACCGATCCACAAGCTCACACCATCTATCCACGGATTTGGGAGGACTGGTGTAACTGGCCCGGTAGAATACCGTTTGGTCCGGATCGGAGGCCAGAGCGGAGGGCATGAATCCCAGCTCGATAAAAGGCTTCAGTCCAATGGACAGCAAGAAGTCAAACAGTTGGTCCACATAACGAAAATTATAACGGGACTGCCCTGCCTCGTCCTCATGGTACACCATCATCCCGTCATCAAAGATGCCGTGGAACCGCAAATACTGAAAAGGACTTCGCCGCTGCACATACTTCAGATGCTGCTGTACATCGGCATGCAGCCCCTCCTTGGCTTTTCCAATGGTAATCAGGCTCTTCCAGGTATGCTTGACGGTTGTTCCAACCCGTGCCGCATCGATTTCATAAGCTCTTGTTTCCAGGGTCTCCACCTTCCGGACCTCTCTGGACTTGCTTCGCTCCAGAAACTGGTGGATGATGCCCAGCGCACTCGAATGATTAAAATTCAGATAATGGGAGGAAATGTCCTCCTTCTTCCGGGGGGCCATCTCCGGACGATACTGCTTCCGATACTCATGCGGCGTCATATGGTATCGGTTCTTAAAGGCGGTATAGAATGACTTGGCATTCGGAAAACCGTGATTCAAGGCCAGGTCCGCAATCGGAAGCTCCTCGCGTAACAGCAGGTCTTCGACCGCATGCTTCAGACGGATGCTGGTCAGATAGGATTGAAAATTCAATCCGATGTTCTCACTGAAAAATTTGGACAGATATGGCACCGAGAGAAATTCACGCTCCGCTAGGGACTGAAGCGATATGGCGTCTCTGTAGTGCTCATCGATATAAGTGATAATGCGCAACATGCGCTCCATATACTTCTCGTTCATCGCGCCGCTGGAGCCGCTTGTCCGAAATTGCTTCATGAGGATGGAGAATACGGCCAGCATCCGAATGCCCATGTCCAGTTCGTAAGCTTCCCCCTTCTTATTGCTCAGCTGCACCATCTCGGCCAGCAATTGCAGAATTTGATCAAGCGCGCTGCGCTGCTCAGGTCGTACCGTTCCGGATTCGCATTGGAACGAAATACGCTCAATCCCCTTAATGTTCTCTTTGAGATAAGACAAGGGAATTAGAAACGTAGCGATAATGTTTTGATCGAGACCCATCACTTCATGAACGTGACACGGATTGATCAGGAACACATCGCCCTCTGCCAGCTTGTGCTGCTGACTCCCTACTGTGACCTCAAGATTCCCGCTCAGCACAAAAATAATCTCCACACTGTTATGCCAGTGGCTCGGTACATAATTCACCCTGTGCAGGGACACGTCAAAAGGCAGCTCGTCTCCCGTCTCCACCAATTCATAGATGGATGTCTTCAATTCATTTTCCTCCTTTTCTTTGCTTTAGCGGAAGTTATGTATTTTTGGCTTCATATGCAAATTTCATTACAACGTCCCCTGCATTATGTTAAAGTTAGATCGTATTGTTATATTCTGGAATACGAAGCATGCTGAAATTGCCCTCTCTTCTAATCTTATAGGTATGTAGACCTATGATGCAAATACCAGGAGGATCCTATGAAAAAAATGTTTAGCCTTTACCGGAAAGTATTCACGATGAACCGAATGGGTTCCTCCTTAAGGCAGGCCTATGGCTCTTACCCGATACCTCCGGTGATCCATCGTTTGCTTGAGCTTAGCCAAGAATACACCGCAAAGGGCTTTGACATGAGCTGGATCGGCTTCCGGATGACAGGTTCCTATGCGCCGTATTCCATTACTCCTCCTGACTTGATTCCCTTCGCAGAAACCGGCGGGGGTGGCATTCATTTTGGCTTCTTGACCGATTTCGGCAAGGTAAAGAATCTTGAGTCTGCCGCCATCGTCTGCGTTACCCCAACCAACGATCCCCCGATTCGTTTGATTGCGCGCAATATGGCGGAATTTCTGGATCTGGTGGTCTCGGTTCCGCATGCAGAGCATCTGGAATCATGGTGGGCGTGTACGGATGAAGAAATGAAGCGTCAGGAAGAAGCACAATTCGAGGCGGAATCTCCCGTTCCAATTACCCACACCCGGAAGGAGATTTTCGAGCGTCTGAGATCTGAATTCGGGGCCAAACCCAGAGCCGTTCTCCCTTATTTACGGGAGGTTCTTCGGGAAAGAGAATCGAGCTGTTCTCTGTTAACGCTGGATGGATTAGGCGTTATGGGCGAAGATGCGCCATCGGAACGCTTCGACTTCGATGCAAGCAGAGCCGAGACGAAGAGGGAGCTAAGCCGGATGCGCACCTACCTGTCGAATGCATCCAGCACGGCAGCGAAACTGGCATTCATCCGTGACGCCAACTATTGGTATGTCCTGGACCGTGATCAACCGTCGCCTGTATCCAAGCTGCTTCGGGAGACCATGCTGTCGCTTGATCTTCAGGATGAGGCAGCAAGAATGTTTGATATCGACTTAGTAAAAAAACACCTTGAAGGGAGGTGAGTTTATGGAATCTAGCGGGATGACCATGTTTGACATATGGCCGATGTTGATCATTATCGTTTACGGGCTTTTTATACTCCTTGGATTATGCGCGTTGTATCTGCTTATCAAGCTGATGATGCGGGCCATAACCGCACTTGAACTCTACATCGATGAGAAAAGAAACCGACGGCTGTAAAGGTGGAGCTTCGGATAATCGAGGGTTGAAGCCACGGAGTATGCTGTCATAAAGTCCAGGGAACCAGAAATGAAAGGATAAACCAAAAAGCCAATGCTCTATGCATTCTGTCCCTGCACTAGGTAATACTTCGATATGGGGTGTTTCGGGATAGGGTTTCTGCGGTTTTTTAGATGTGGCACGGATGCTTGATTTTTTTTGTATTCCTTAGGCCGCCAGATTCTGCTTCTGCCCACATCAGCCTCCTTCCGAAATCTCGGAGAGGGGGCTTTTTTATGCCTCTTTTTTACATGGATGGATCATCCATGACAGGGCCTAATCCAAGGGAACCTTACCTGCTTCCACGGAACCGGAACGTACATTTCATCAATAACACAATGGCACAGCCTAGCATTATTGTGGATTACTCCTGCTGCGATGCCATCACGAACGAATCCTTGGAGGAGCAGTAACTTTACAACATCAGTGCCCTTGAGAAGCCCGTACAGCTGTTACCGGGCTTTTCAGCAAGAAGAAATTCCCCGCTGGTTTCTTCATCTATAGGAATGTGATAGATTTAATGGATAACTTAGAATGATTTCTCTTAGGAGACCGCCTTATTATGAACCCAAACCTAACGTTAGATGATATACAGTGGCAGACGCTCATTCAGCAGACAGCCGGTTATTTCAGCGACCTGACCCTCAAACGGGGATTTCAATACTACAAGCAGGGCCGTGTCCATGCAAGCGAGCTGACAGACTCTTCCGGGATTATAGAAGCCGCTGTGGACGGGACGGAAACCTACCGTACCCGGCTTCATATTCATTCCCTGAATGACAGCGAGTGCAGCTGTCCCGTTAAGGAAGGCTGCAAGCATATGGTGGCCGTTCTCCTTGACTATGCCCAGCTTCAGGGGAGGTCTGTTCATGCTCTGGTAAACGCGCATTCCACCTCGTATGCCCCCGCCGCTTCTTATGCTCAGAACGAAGCTCGCTCCGGTCACATACAAGGACGCCCTGCGGCCGGTACCTCGAAATGGCGAGTGCAGGCAGACCATTTGCCCGAGCTGCCGATCTCCGCATGGCATGAGCTGTTTGAATTGTGCACGGCATCCCTGGGAGCTAACACGCAGAATTCGTTTTACGCCAAAAATGCGCTGGCCTCCCTGCACCACATCAAACCGCCGATGCCGCCGGATATGGATCCATTATACGAGCTCCATGCCCATCTCTTTATTCTGGAGAAGCTGGTCAAGCAGCCCGCCAGTGCCTGGAATGCCTCAGGCTCTTACATTGGCTATCATACGCAGATCGCTGCGGATCATATTCAGGCCCGAATGGAACACATCTTCAAGGAAGGTCTTGAGGGCATCGAGCCCAAAGAGGCGTTCGGACAGCGATTGACCGAGACCAATGCCTATGTCCGGCAGAGCATGCTGAGCGAACCGAGGAACCGTAAATTTTAATGCCCAGGTCTACATGCAGCTCTGGATTCACTGGATCTATCCGCTTGCGAAACATAATGCCAGCTTGATCCAAGCGGAGCTGGAGCAGCTTCAGACAGCCGAAGCGGAATTCGGCAGCACGCTCTCACGGGCCTCATGGTTTACGGCGCAAGGCTTAATGTCCTTCTATCTTGGAGAAGATGAAACGTCCTGGAATCTGCTCCGGGAAGCAGACAAGATCAGCAGCCTTCCCCCGGCTGCAGTCCTCGGCTTCTTTGACATGCTGCACGCCGCCCAGGAATGGGACAGGCTGGCCCAGTGGCTCCCCGAGATCGGCCCCCTGCTCGGCAGTCACCGAAACGAGCACCTCAGCAGTTATCAATATTACTGGGATGCCGTCATTCAGCATCTGCCCGAGAAGGCTGAGCGGATGTGGAACAGTCTCGCGGCTATGCTGCCTTACTCGAAGGACATCTACCAGAATGCCTTAATCACGCATGGCAGATGGCGGGAATGGATCGACTACCAATTAAGCACAGGCCGGGAACCGCTGGAGCTTCGGGTCAGCGAGCTTGCCCCGATTGAGAAGAATGCGCCCGAATTGCTGCTGCCTTTTTACCATCAGGCGGTCGAACGGTACATCCTTCACAAGAACCGTGCCGGCTATAAAGCAGCCGTCAAGCTGCTCAAGCGATTAGCCAAGCTATATAAGAAACTCAAGCAGCAGGAGCGCTGGGATCTGTTCATTGTCGCTTTGTCGGTGCGTAACAGCAGGCTGCGCGCATTTCAGGAAGAGCTTCGGAGAGGAAAGCTGATATCATGAGCAGACACACGGAAACCATCACAGTCCATATGGCATTAAGCGAATACGGAGATGCCGTGATATACGGCTCTACCGTCATGCGTGGTTACGTGTCCGGGACATATTTGAAGCATCGATTATTCGCGTGGCATGAAGTCTCCTTCTATGGTACAGAGCTTACCGTTCAAGCCGTTCAGGATATGGAAGTGGTCATTCTGCCTTCCGAGCAGGTAATCCCCTTCTTCGCGGACGGGCGGCTGCTCGAACATATTGAATGGGTATGGGATGAGGCGTGCCTCCCCTTCGTTGAGCTTGCGCCTTCGCTTGCGAATTGCATCCAAGACAAGAAATACGCGCCAAGCTTGAGCGCCTTCAAGTCAGGCAAGCTGCAATGGGTGTGGGATGCGGAGGCTTTTACACCGGAAGAACTGAACCGTATCTCCCTGCTCCACGAGGACGAGATGTGGGATGAGGGCTTGCGAGCCACGTTCTCTGCCGCTGTTCAAGACCAGTGCTATGGCAGTGAAGAGGCGGCGGCTGACCTGCGCAGGGAATATCCCCTCCTCTTCTCGCAAAACCGCACAGCAGCCGAAGGCATGGATGACAAGCAATGGCTGATTGCAATCGGTTGGCGACCGGATACCGCTCCATTCCGACCGCTTCTTCAACTGTTGGAGCCGGACGAAGAAGCCCCCGAGTGGCGGCTTAAGCTCGTACTGCAAGATAAGCAGGACGCCGCAGGGCTTGCAGCCGTTCGCCTGGTTGAAGACGGCCAGGTATTCGGCTCCTGGCCGGAGACATGGACGGCGCATATCAAGGAGCGATCCCCCGGCTGGCTCCAAGGTCTGCAAGCAGCACTTCCGGCAAGGGTGCTTCATGCACCGGAAGATGATGTGCTCGGAAAGCCTCTGTCCGACGAAGCCGCCTGGCAGTTCCTGACTGTAGACAGTCAGCGGCTGCTGCAGTCGGGCTGGCTTGTGCTGCTGCCTGCCTGGTGGGAAGCAGCGAGCCGGAAGAAGCCCAAGCTGCGGGCAAAGGTACGCTCCGGCGAAGGCGAGAACGCGGAGCGAAGCAGCGGCGGCTCCCTGTTCGGTCTGGATGCACTAGTGAATTTCGATTGGCGCATCGCCATCGGGGAAGCAACCCTGTCCGAGGACGAATTCGCGGAGCTGGTTGCCCGGAACGAACGACTTGTCCGGTTCCGGGGCCAATGGATTCCGCTGGACCCGGCTCTGGTCGCTCAGATCCGCCAGATGATGGCAGGGGTGGACCGCGAGGATGGTCTGTCCTTTCAGGATATTCTGCATCTCCATCTGCTTGGCAACAGCGATGAGACGGAGCCGCCCCCGCAGAACGGGGAGGAAGCGCAGGACCCGGAACGGATCAAGCTCGAGGTTGAGCTGAACGAGCATCTCGTGAAGCTCATCGGCCAGCTCGGCCGGCAAAACGAATGGCCGAGCCTGCCCGTCCCGGATGGGCTGAAGGCTGTAGCTTCGGACTTACCAGCATGACGGCTTCGCTTGGCTTGCCTTCTTGCGGCGATATGGGCTTGGAGCCTGTCTTGCCGATGACATGGGCCTTGGTAAAACGGTACAGTTTATTGCCTACCTGCTGCATGTAAAAGAGATGACGATGCAGCGGGAAGAGAGACGGCTCCCTTCCCTGCTGATCTGTCCTACCTCGGTGCTCGGCAACTGGCAGAAGGAGCTGGAACGGTTTGCACCGTCACTCCAGGTCATGCTCCACTATGGCGGCAAAAGAAGCACCAGCGAGGATTTCTATAAGGAGGCCTACCAGGCCGACATTATCCTGACTTCATATGCTACAGCGACGCTCGACCAAGAAATGTTACGGGATATGAAATGGGAAACAATCGGCATCGATGAAGCGCAAAACATCAAGAATGCAGACACCAAACAATCCGCCGCCGTGCGAAGCCTCCCGGCAAGACACCGTGTTGCCTTAACCGGCACGCCGATTGAGAACCGGCTGTCGGAGCTGTGGTCCATCTATGACTTCATCAATCCCGGCTATCTTGGAAGCCTGCGCGCGTTCAACGCCCGGTTCATTCAAGCAATCGAGAAGGACAGGAACGAACAACGCACGGCGGATCTTCAGAAGCTAATCAAACCGTTCATGCTTCGCCGCAAGAAAAAAGATCCCGCAATCCAGCTCGATCTGCCGGACAAAAACGAGATGAAGACCTATATCCATCTGACCGCCGAGCAAGGAGCGCTCTATGATCAGACGGTGAACAGCCTTCTGGAGCGCATGCAGAAGCTCGAGGGCATCGAGCGCAAAGGCGCCATCCTGGCTGCCCTGACGCAGTTCAAGCAGCTCTGCGATCATCCCGCTCTGCTTACAAAGGAACCGCTCCCGGAGGTGCCCGGGGGCGGCGGCTTGCTGGATACCGAAGCCGTTGTTGGCCGTTCGGCCAAGCTGGAGCGGCTTCTGTCCATGGTCAAGGAGCTACGCGACGAAGGGGAGCGTTGCCTGATCTTCACCCAGTATATCGGCATGGGCGAGATGATGCGGCAGGTGCTGCATCAAGAGCTTGGAGAGCCTGTACTGTACTTGAACGGCAGCACGCCCAAGCGGACGCGCGACCACATGATCGAGCAGTTCCAGTCCCAGACGCTTCCGGCCGATGAGCAGCCGAATGTTATGATTCTCTCGATCAAAGCCGGCGGAGTCGGCCTGAATCTGACCGCCGCGAATCACGTGTTCCACTTCGACCGCTGGTGGAACCCGGCGGTCGAGAATCAGGCAACGGACCGCGCCTATCGGATGGGTCAGACCAAGGATGTCCAGGTGTACAAATTCATCTCCATGGGCACGCTCGAAGAGCGGATCGATGAGATGCTGGAGAGCAAGCAGCAGCTCAGCGATCAGGTCATCGCAAGCAGCGAGGGCTGGATCACCGAGCTGTCCACCGATGAGCTGAAAGACCTGTTCACGCTGCGGCGTGACTGGGCGTAATCTCAGCTGTTAAGGCGAACCCATATACAGCAAAGAGATAGCCAAAAAGCCCCGTGTGCTAACACGGGGCTTTTTGTATTAAACAACTTAAGAGCTTAACCAGCTCCTTGCTTGCTTACTTCATGAATTTGGTGGGTGTGGGCACTTAACTAACGGACTGAGCAGACGTTATTTTGCATAAACTCGGCAATTTTGAAATCTAACGGACATGAAATACGCTAATTACGGTAAAAGACAGTAGACTCATCAGATACTGGCCCTTTAACGTCTCTCCTGTCCGTTACGTTTAAAATAATGCCGTTATTGTCAGAATAACGGCGTTGAGGTCCGTTGCACGGTAGTTTGTGGAGTTGCCAGAGTACCGGGAGTAGCAGAGTAA
>NZ_ADHJ01000010.1:0-72112 GCF_000193415.1 Paenibacillus vortex V453 | reverse complement strand
ATCGAGAGCCGTCATCTCGCTCCCGATGCCTTCGACAACTTCACCTTAAACGAATGCTCGATCACGGGCGATAAAATTGCAGAGGCCACTATTACAGGAGAGCATATCGCCGCTGGCTCCCTATCCGGCATCCAAATTGCCGACGGCTCCCTTACCGGCACTCAAATCGCCGAGGGCTCTATCGACAGCAGCCATCTCAGCCCGGATGTCTTCAGCAACTTTACCATAGACGAAGGATCAATCACTGGGGGAAAAATCGCAGAGGTTTCCATCACAGGAGCACATGTTGCCGATGGAACGATTACCGGACAACAGCTGGCTGAGGGTACTATCACGACAGAACACTTGGACTTTACTCCAATACGCGGCATAGCTGGACAGCCGAAGCTGCAGCAATTCGGAATGACTCCTTTCGTGTTTGGAGCTGATGCACTGACCGAGGTAACCGTCCAGTTCGATGAGCCCTTTGCCGGAATTAATTATGTCATAGTAGGGATGAGCAACAATCCGGGCTTCCAGATCTCCTTGAAGTCCCAGCGCGAGAACAGCGCCGTCTTGGAAGTGATCCGTCAGCAAAACTGCAATCTTGCCTACGGCTTCATGTCCTGGATTGCCATCGGTCCTTCCCTGTAACCTCCACACCAATTCAAGGAGGCTCTCCCGCAGCATCCAACGGGAGAGCCTCCTATTTCAATGACCAGATTGTTCAAGGATGCAAAAAAAGACGAGTTTTAAGCTCGTCTTTTTTCCATTAATTCAGAGATGAATCTGTGCGGAGCCCCTCACCTATTTCCGGTAATCTCGAACGTATCCGCAAGGCATAACAGCCCGAAATGAACATAATCGCAGCTGCAATGATATACGTAGCCCGCACACCGAATTGGTCGGTAATGAAGCCGAACAGCAGTGTGGACACGCCGAATACCAGCGATATCAGAGCACTTTGAGCCGCATACACTTTGGGCAGCAATCGAACGGACACACTTCGCTGCAGGGTGGTTTGTAGCGAAACAGCCTTCAATTGTTCGAACATACCAAAGCCGGCCGAGAACACGAGTGCCAACCAGGGCAACGAGGTAAGTCCGAAGCCGAACGTCATGAAGCTGATGCCAAAGGAAGAGATAATTACAAACTGACGGATGTTGCGGTCAATCACCTCCGCAGCTCTCATTCCAAACAGTCCGCCAAGCATGAGCCCGAGGAAGAAGCTTGCATTGATGTAACCCCACCACGCCTCTTCCCTATGCAGCACCTCCGCTACATATACATAGATGATAGCCGCAATCCAGATCACACCCGCAATCGTCTCCAGCACAAAAATCACATGGATCGCCCGGAGTGAGGGCTCCCTCCAAATGAGTATCCACCCTTCTTGGATCGAACTCCAATGCGATACTCCGGATTTTTCCTTCTGCCCTTGGGTTGTTTCATGCTGATCCTCGATCAGCCTCATGAAAATAGCGGCGGCCGCAGCCAGAACAAAGGTAACCCATATCACATTGCTGCCCCCAAGGGCTGCCACCAGCAGTCCTCCTACGGCCCATCCGCCCAGTTGAATCATCTGATCGACAAGCGCTATGAAGCTGTTCGCTTTCGTTAACTCGCTGGTATCCACGAGACGCGGCAGCATGGCATGGCTTGCAGGCGCAGCCCAGCCATCAAGCAATGAGATGAGGAATACGAATCCGAGAATGGCGTAGACCGTCATCTCCTGCTCACCCAGCGCATAGTCGGTCATGATCAATAGAAATAACATGGCCGTTTTTCCAATTTGAGACGAAGCAAGCAGCGACTTGAGATTGTATTTATCCATTAAAATGGGCGCAAAGCTCCCGCTTATAAACCGTGCCATCGTTGTGGCAAAAGGAATCAACGCCATAAACATGGCAGATCCTGTTATCCCATGAACGATAGCCATCAAACCGACAATATAAAATAAATCGCCGCTGTTGGCGAGTGCCTGACCCACCCAGAGATAACGAAAAGATTTCCTCTTCATCTTTCTACCCCAATTCTGTATTTAGTTGTGTTGGTTAGGGTAGAAAAACCTACATACTCTGGCCTCCAGACATTTTATATGCTTAATATAGTAACATCATTAAAGACTCCTGTTAAGGTAATGGCTTATTTTTCAGACCCTCCCTTTCCCTGCCGGTATCAGCTTTTGATGACCCTGATTTTACTGGTACATCTCCCCATTCGCCTATTTTTTGTCCCAAGCTAAAACTATTTGCCCGGCTCCAAGGTCTAATGATCAGTCCAGCGCACTCAAGTACTTGAGATGATCCAAGCCAGCCAATGAATAGATCAAACGAATTCGTGCAATGACATTAATACTAGTGCTAGTAGTTAGGGGTGAGTGAACTGAGAGCGAAAGAATCGCAGCAAAAACAGTTCAGCGAAAATATTGAGAAATGCAGAAACAAGTTATATCGGGTGGCCTATTGCTATGTCAAAAACGAGCAAGAGGCGCTGGATATCGTATCGGAGGCGACCTATAAGGGGTACCTCGCATATGAGCGGATGAATACGCCGCAGTACTTTGATTCCTGGATGACCCGAATTGTCATTAACGCTGCCATCGACCATCTCGGTCGTAAAAAACGGGTTACCTATATGGAAGACCACGCTCAAGACTATGCAGCTGCCGAGCATGCCGTGCCACTGGAAGAAAAACTGGATTTATATGATGCGCTGGACAGACTGATGCCAGAAGAAAAAACCTATATCATTCTGAAATTTTTTGAGGATCTGCGCTTTCGAGAAATGGCGGATGTGCTGTCATTATCCGAGAACACCGTCAAGACCAAGTTCTACCGCACTATCGGTAAATTAAAAACGTATCTAATCGAGGGAGAGGTCGATCGTCTATGACAGGAAAAGAACGCTATGAACACATTGAAATCCCAGCCCAGCTTGCCAGCGTTATGGAATCGGCTCAGAGAAAAGCAGCCGCACGTAAAAGATCCATGCGAATGATGAGGTACTCTTCCGTTGTTGCAGCAGCCGTTGCCCTGCTCTTCGTGATAAATATTCCGACGGTGGCTAATGCCCTATCCAAAGTACCCGTAGTGGGCAGCATCGTTCAGGTGCTCCAATTCGGAGGCGGAGGCGAAGTCACAGACGGTGTTACCGTGGGAACGGAAGCTTCCGAGGATGTGTTCAAGATTCATTTTGACCAGGAGGGCCAGTCCGTTTCCAGCGTACCTGCCTACACTGTGGATCACCGTGATGCGCCAAACCGTCTGATCTTTACGTTCAACGGGGTTCGAAACTTTGATTACGAAACCATCAAAAAAGATATGCTGGCGCTCCCGCTCGTGAAGGATGTCTATGAAAACGTCATTTTGGATGATTCGGCCATGCGATTTGTTGTTGAACTGAAGGATGGCGTGAAACATACCGTTTCCGAATATAAAGATCCTGGGTATATCGAGCTGAAGCTCACTTCTACCGGCGAGCCGGTAACACCGCAAGAGGTCTTCTACATTCGCAGTGAAGAGATGCCGCAAGGGGAATCCCTCGCTATCCTTGAAGAGATTTATATTGAAGACGATGTGACTTTCATCAAGACCGCCAGCAGCAACTTCATTGCGGTCATTGGCGGATTTGATACCCGTGAAGAAGCCGAGCAGAAGCTCAGCGAAATCTCGGCTCGTGAGAGCTACAGCGATGATCTCCGCATCGACAGCTGGATGAGCAATGAACGCCCGGACTAATCCGGATTATCAAAAAAGCACCGCTCCGACAAATGTTGGAGCGGTGCTTTTTATAGGATTCGACTTCGCTCTTTAGCGTTATGAGAGTGTCAGACCCGGAAGCGACTCTCCGGCTGCAGGGGTAGAGCTTCCACACGCGCGGTGTTCGGATATTTGATTCCCGCTCCGGTGTTCAGCACCACCACGGTACACCGCTCCAAATCATATTTGCCAGCCTCCCGTTCATGTCGTCTATTTATTATTTCAGGATATTCCGACTTTTTAACTATTTACAACAGTTTATTATGCATACAAAAAAGCAGGGCTCCTTCCCGGAGCCCTGCTCATTCTTTCGAAAAATTCAGCTGAATATTATGCGGTTGGATGAGGATAGATCATGACTTTTACACTGGTATCCTTCTGCGTTCTGGCTAGCTCGACGGCCTCCTCAATCTGATCTAGCGAAAACCGATGGGTGATGATGTCCCGTATGCGGCTGTCCTTGTTCTGCAGCATCTGAATGGCGGCCGGATAAGTGTTCGCGTAGCGGAACACCCCGAATACATCCAGCTCGGCATCAACCAAAGCGCCAATGTCCAACGGAATGGCATCGCGTGTCGGCAGGCCTACAAATACAATCCGTCCCCCGCGATTCACGTAACCGATCGAATCCGAGATGGCACCGGCATTACCGGATGTTTCAATGATAAGATCAATCCCTTGGCCGCCCGTAAGTTCGTACAAGCGGTCGGTAACGTCCTCCTCCAGTGGATTGATCACGCCGGAAGCTCCCATCTGAAGGGCCAGATTACGACGGTATTCAACGACGTCGCTGCCATATACCTGAGAGGCCCCGGACATTTTGGCGGCTTCGATAGCCAGCAAACCGATCGGTCCCAGCCCGAGCACAAACACTCGATCCTCCGGGCGGATACGCCCGCGGCGGACGGCATGGAGGCCTACGGACAGCGGCTCAAGCAAAGCGCCCTCTTCAAAGGACATCTCATCCGGCAGACGGAACAGAAAATCGCTGCGAACCGCCACGTATTCTGCCCAAGCCCCATCCACCGGAGGCGTGGCCATAAATACAACATCCGGACACAGGTTGTAGCGCCCGCTCTTACAATAGGAGCAGCGCCCGCATGTGACACCCGGCTCTACGGCCACACGGTCGCCGACGGCCACGTTTGTCACCTTTTCTCCTGTTTTTACAACAACTCCTGCAAGCTCATGTCCCAGAATCAACGGTTCTTTGACCTCATACCTGCCTATTCGTCCGTGCTCATAGTAATGCACATCCGAACCGCAAATGCCAATGCAATAAACCTGAATCAAGGCCTCATCCGGCTTCGGCTCCGGAATAGGGACCTGCTTCACCCCAATGGATAAAGGGCGATCAAGAACCGCTGCAGACATCATGTTAAGTTGTGACAAACTGCATTCACCTCTAATCTCAAGAAATCGCTTTCTTACTTAGTTTACACGATAAACTATCGCTTCATAAGGCTTTAGAGTGAATTGATTCAAACTTCGGTCAGAACGATCATAATTCGAGAGTACAACTTCCGGAAGAAGGTCACGCCATTCCGCTGGAAACTGAAAATCTGTCGTTCTGCCATAAAAGTTCAGCACGATCAGATAGCTTTCCTTCCCTAAGGTTCTGGAATAAGCGAATATTTCCGGATGCTCCTGAAGTAAAGCCTGATATTTACCGTAGATCAGCACTTCACTGGATTTGCGCAGACGAATCAATGCTTTATAGTAATTCAAAATGGAATCAGGATCCGTTAGCTGCTGCTCCACATTGATCTCGTGATAATTCGGATTGGAGCGGATCCAGGGCACAACGGTTGAGAAGCCGCCATAGAGCGTGTCATCCCACTGCATCGGCGTCCTTGCATTGTCCCGAGCCCGGTAAGCTATTCTGCGCATCGTCTCGGATACGTCCTTCCCGTCAAGAAGCCGCTCTCGATAATAATTGTAAATCTCGACATCCCTGTAATCACTCAGCTCGGCAAACTCCACATTCGTCATCCCGATTTCCTGCCCCTGGTAAATAAACGGCGTTCCCTGCATTAACATAAAAAAGGTCGCCAGCATCTTGGACGATTCCTTGTGATAATGAACCGGATCGCCAAAGCGGGATACCGAGCGCGGTTGATCATGGTTTTCCAAATACAGGGCATTCCAGCCTACGCCCTCAAGACCGGTCTGCCATTTGTTCATGATGCGCTTCCATTCAGCCAAATCCCAGGTTGCATAATCCCAACGTCCTTCAGGACCAAAATCCAGATTGACGTGCTCAAACTGAAAAATCATGTTCAATGCTCCGCTCGTTTCCCCGATCCAGCGATCTGCTTCAGTTATCGGTATTCCGCTCGCTTCGCCAACCGTCATGATATCGTAGTCTGCAAAAGCTTCCCGTTTAAATTGCTGGAGAAACTCATGGATTCCCTCAATATTCCGGTGACCCGGGTTGGAGTCCACGTAACGGAGATTGTTCGGGTTTGGCATATCCGGTAATCCCGGAAGCTTCTTAATATGGGTAATCGCATCCACCCGAAAACCATCGATCCCTTTATCCAGCCACCAACGGATCATGCGAACCAGGTCATGCCTGACCATTGGATTCTCCATGTTTAAATCGGGCTGCTTTTTGGAATAGAGGTGGAGGTAATACTGCTCCGTATGTGCGTCATACTCCCAAGCGGAACCTGTAAACACCGACTCCCAGTTGTTTGGCTCCGCCCCGTTCCTGGCATCCCGCCAGATATAATAATCACGCTTCGGATTGCCACGGGAGGAACGGGACTCTATAAACCACGGATGCTCGTCCGAGGTATGGTTGATGACAAGATCCATAATAATACGCATGCCCCGCTTATGGATTTCTGTCATCAGCAGATCAAAGTCGGCCATCGACCCGAACTCCGTCATAATGTCCTGATAATCGCTGATATCATAACCGTTGTCGTCGTTAGAGGATCGATAGATGGGACAGATCCAGATGATATCAATCCCTAGATCCTTCAAGTAATCCAGACGGGACATAACCCCTTGCAAATCTCCGATGCCGTCTCCGTTTGAATCCATGAAACTGCGCGGATAAATTTCATAGGCAACGGCTTCCTTCCACCATACTTTATGCATTGTTGTATCCCCCGTTTAAATAAAGCTCATAGCGCTAATTCTATTTGGATAAGCTGCTTCGTGGACCCATAATCATGACCTGCCTGCGCGCATCTGGAAAAGACTAGCCCACCTGCCTTTTCCTGCAGGCTGATGCAACATACAGTATTGCCTTATAGGGTATCTTATAAGCCTAAGAACCATAGAATGGCTGGACCAAGGGGAAACGGGGTCCAGCCATTCTATGGTTTACACTGCGGCTTCCTCCAAGTCCCTATTAGGGACTTGCACCGCTATAACAACGCGCCACTTCCTTGACGCGACTTCGTCCAGTTATCCCTTCACATACTTTCCCGTCAAGGAATGTTCCGCTGTAATCAGCTCAGCAGGGGTTCCCTCAAACACCACCCGGCCTCCTCCGCTGCCGCCCTCCGGTCCAAGGTCTATGATCCAATCCGCCTGGCGGATTACATCCAGATTATGTTCAATGACGATCACCGAGCTGCCGTTAACGACCAGTCGGTTCATCATATCAAGCAAATGTCCGACATCTGACATATGCAGCCCGGTTGTCGGCTCGTCCATAACATAGATCTTCCCCTGCTTGTGCAGCTCGCTGGCCAACTTGATGCGCTGGCATTCGCCACCGGACAGGGTGCTCAGCGGCTGTCCCAGCGTCAGGTAATGCAGGCCCACATCGTCCAGAGTCGCCAGACGCTGCCTGATCTCTTTTTTCTCGAAAAAATCGAGCGCCTGCAGCACCGTCATGTCCAGCACGTCCGTAATCATTTTTCCATGGAGTTTATACTCCAGCACGTCATCCTTAAAGCGCCTGCCGTCACAGGTGTCGCACAGAGTCTTGATGCCTTCCATAAATGCCAGGTCGGTGTAAATGAAACCGAGTCCGCGGCAGTCGGGGCATGCCCCTTTTGAATTGAAGCTGAACAAGGACGGACTCTGATGGTTAACCTTGGCGAACAACCTTCGGATGTCATCCATAATACCCGTGTAGGTGGCAGGATTGGAACGAATCGAAGTGCTGACGGCGGACTGGTCGATGACAACAGCCTCAGGATGCTGGGACAGGAAGGCATGGTGAATCAGTGAACTTTTGCCGGATCCCGCTACCCCCGTTACCACTGTCAATACGCCTTCCGGAATATCCACGGTTACATTTTTCAAGTTATGCTGATTGGCATCGGTAATCCGCATCTGCCCGGTGGGCATCCGGAAATGTTCTTTCATCGGCATGCAGCGTCTCATATATTGCCCGGTTAACGTTGCCCCCTGACTATGCAGCTGCTCAACCGTACCCTCGAAGACAATTTCCCCTCCCCCGGTACCCGCATTCGGTCCCACGTCCACCACATGGTCGGCAATCCCAATCACATCACGGTCATGTTCCACCACCAGCACCGTATTGCCCTTGTCACGAAGTTTCATCAACATCCCGTTCAGACGGTGAACATCCCTTGGATGCAGACCGACACTCGGCTCATCAAAAATATACATCATATCCGTCAAACTGCTGCCCAGATGCCTGACCATCTTCACCCGCTGCGATTCTCCTCCGGACAGCGTGGTGGTCTCCCTGCTCAGCGTAAGATAGTCCAGTCCCATATCCACCAGGTGCTGCAGACGCTCCGATAAGCTTGCCACCATACCGGCGGCTACCGGGGCCGTAATCCCCATAATGACCTTTCTCAACTCTCCGATCTCCATGGCTGCACACTCGGCGATGTTATACCCATTAATTCTGCAGCTCAATGCTGCTTGGCTCAGCCGTGTTCCTTGGCATAACGGGCAGGTGCCGTGCGCAATAAAGTTCTTCACGTGATTCAAGGTTCTTTCGGACAACTCGCTGCTGTCGCGCTCGATATAGAGCCGATTGAATTTCAGCACAAGACCTTCAAAGTCAGACTCCACCGGTCCTCCCTTGGACGGAAACCTCACCTTACCCTCCTTGCCGTACAGGAGAAGATTCCACTCCGCTTCGGAATAGTCGGCCAGCTTCTTGTCATTATCAAAAAAACCGGACAGCGTGTAATTCTTCAAATACCAGCTATCCACCGAAAAAATGGGAAACCGCACCGCCCCCTCATTCAAGGATTTGGTCGTATCCAGCAGTTTATTGAGATCCAGTTCCACCTTCTTGCCAATTCCCTGACATTCCGGGCACATGCCCTGCGGGTCGTTAAAAGAAAAAACATTGGAGTACCCCACAAACGGCTGCCCCACCCTGGAAAACAACAGACGGAGTATGGCATACAGATCGGTAATCGTCCCCAGCGTTGAACGCGAATTGCCACCCAGATGCTTCTGGTCAATGACAATGGCCGTAGACAAGTTCTCGATTGCATCAACATCAGGCTGGCTATGCCGCGGGAGACGATTGCGGACAAAAGCGGTAAAGGTCTCATTGAGCAGTCTCTGAGCCTCTGAACTGATGGTATCAAACACGATCGAAGATTTGCCTGAACCGGATACCCCGGTAAACACCGTAATCTTCCGTTTTGGGATTTGCAGCGAAACATTCTTCAGATTATTCTCCCGGGCTCCACGAATCCGGATATATTCTTGCGGCATGGCGTTTCCTCCCACATCCCTGTAATACGCTAATTATAGAAGGGGAATTATGACATGTACTGTCATAATGGATGAAAGAGTTTATGATTTATCGCGATATTCCCTGGGCAAGGAAATAACAGGAAGGTTGCAGGCTATATTAATGCTATACTTAAATAGTAATGTGTCAGGATTATATAAATCCTATATTGTTCCATTTCTGATTTCGATTTGCCAATTCTGAGCTTGTCCATTACAATAACGAAAATCATTGATTCCAGATTTCATGATTACAGGAGAGTAGTAATGATATGAGCAAAAAAATAGTAGCCATTGATATGGATGATACGATCTGCCATCTGATACCCAAGGCCATTCAGTATCACAATCTGCAGTACAAAAATCCTCAGCTTACGCTGGATCAGATTACCGATTACAACCTGAACGAGATTTGGCATCCTGAATGCTCGGAAGAATTCTTCTTCGGAAAACCGGGTTTATATGAAGAACTTGAACTTTTTGATGAATATACGATTGACGAAGTCCACAGAATGACACATGATTATGACGTCATTGTTGTAACCGCAGCCCGCCCCTCCTCGGTGCCGGAGAAGTGGAGATGGCTGCAAATGCACATGCCTTTTATTCCATTCGAGAATTTTTTCGTAGCCAAACGCAAGGATTTGGTGGAGTTCGACCTGCTTATTGATGATGGACCCCATAATGCGATTGCCGCGAGAAAAGCCGGAAAACAAACGATTCTGATTCCGCGTCCCTGGAACGCCCGCATTCAGCATGAATTTATTCTGAAGGATTCCTGGAAGGGAATGCATGAATTAGTAGACCAAATTTTATCAGATTCTAACCATCAAGGGGATATGAAATGAATACAGACCGCAATAGCCGGTACCTATCACAGGACGTCCACTTTTTTGCTGCCGCCTTATCGGAAACACTGGTTTCCGTATGGGAGGAAGATCCCGCAAGCGTTTACGTGGAGATTGAACGAGGGTATATTGAATGCTACACACCGGATGTCGTCCGCATCCGCAATGAAGAAACAGGATATCTCACTCACTACAGCCGTGACACCGCTATGTTTCAGCGGATGTAATACGATAAGAGCCGCCTCCCGGGAGGCGGCTCTTTTATGGCCCAGTTTATCTTTTCGCTGACAGGACAAGAAACAGGGTGGCGAGCGGCCCCAGCAGCAAAGACAGCAGGAACCAGTTTAATCCCGTTCTGTTTTTTCCTTGGGCCAGCCCGGCATTGATTAATGCCAGTGTCCCCCATCCGACATAAAATTCGTTATTCATGGTATTCCCTCCGTCACCGTGTTCTGTTTATCCTGATTATTACGCACGGCAGCATAGATCGTTGCAGCAAATGGAAAGGACAGGGTATGCTCCCTGCCCAAGCGAGCCCTTACTTCTTCCTTGTCGCAATGGCCTCCGCCGTCTGTTTAACGGCCTGATGTCCGAATACGGCAAATGCTCCTGCGAGTATACCCTGAATGATATTTTCTACGCTCCAGCCAATCAGGCCGGCAGTAAACAGGATGGAGACCACAATAACTACGTATACAATGCTCCAGTTCGGAACCTTAGGCGTTTGCTTCAGCACATATCCGATCACCCAGCAGGCAGCAACAACCATGAACAGCCGCGGGTCAATCAATTGAAAAATGACACTCCATTCCATCGTAAACCCACCTTCCCTATTGATCTCCTACATCCTATTCCATCAGTCTATCGACCGGCTTGTATTTATATCCTTATTCTTGTGAGCAAAATAATAGAATCAGGGGATGGCGATTAACGGCAGCGTTACACACGGCCCATCATGTTGCATACTCCCAAGACATACAAAAATGGCAGCTCCCGACGGACGGAAGCTGCCATAATCGATGCTTGCTCAATTCAAAAAGTCCCCAATTCCAAATCTGCATTCCTGTGCGGTTATATCTTGCTTACCTCGACTTCATCTCCTGCCGCGGCTTCCACCTCGACAGCGGATTGTTCACCTTGCCATAACAGCTGCATCTCTTCGCTTGTGGCAAGCAGATCCGCCAGGCTGCCTTCAGCCTCGATCCTGCCATCCTTCATGACGATGATATGATCTGCCTTCGAGAGAGCCGCCCTGCGGTGCGATACCGCAATACAAGTAACGTCACGCTCCTTGAACAGTCCATCCCACACCAACTGCTCCGTCTCCACATCGAGCGCGCTGGACAGATCATCAAAGATAAACAGATCCGCACCCGTCATCAGCATACGCGCCGTAGCCGCGCGCTGAATCTGTCCGCCGGACAGCATGACGCCCCTCGGGCCGACAAACGTCTCCAGTCCCTTATCCAGGTTCTCGATGTCCTTCTCCATGACGGCAAGACGAATGGCCCGTTCGAGAGATTCCTCTGCCCGATCCTTTTTCCCCTGCACAATATTCTCTCTTAGAGGATCGCTGAACAGTCGTGGAACCTGTGGTGTATACGCTGCGCGAGGCGGCATGAGGAAGGTGGCCGGATCGACCTCTTCTCCGTTCCAGCGGATCGAGCCCTCCTCTTTTGGCAGCAGTCCGAGCAATGTCCGAACCAGTGTCGATTTGCCAGCCCCGATTCGTCCGGTGACCACCAGAAATTTGCCGCGCTCCAGACGGAGATTAATATCCGATATTCCATTCTCCGAATTCGGATAATGATAGGATAGGTTCCTGACTTCAAGCTCTTTCAGCTTCTCCCCCGGTTCTCTGGTGATGACAGGCAGTTCCGGCGGATCTTCGTTCAGGTACGTTTCCCGAGCCTCAATAATCTGATCTTCCTCACCCGGGCGAAACAGTGACCGCATCCGGTCAAAGGAAACCTTAAGCCGCTTGTGCTGGAACACCATATAACCGAACAATGAAATACTGAAGCCGATATTCGCCAGATATGTCGTAAACAACGCAAAATCTCCGACGGTAAAATGTCCGGCCTGCATTTCAGCAGCGCACATCAACAGAATCAGACCCGTGCAGATGCTTAATACATGCTGGTTCAGGGATCTCATCCACTGTTTAAACAGATTATCCTTCAGCGCTGCCTGACGGCGGTCTTCATTCAGCTTCGTGAAGCGCTCATGAACATGATCTTCGGCCTGTCCCAGCTTCAAAGCTTGAACGGCACCAAAGGTTTCTGCGATGAAACTCGTAATCCGCCCCGTCGCTTCACGGTTCTTCAGCCCGTAGCGGCGAGCCCGGTTACCGGAGAGATTGTTCAGCAGTGTCACCACCACGAGTGGCAGGACGGCTACCAGCATGATCTTCCAGTTGATGCTTGCCATGACTGCAACGGAGACAATCGCGAACACGAGTCGTCCCCAGAAGTCCACCCACGACTCCGCATACTCTACAACCTCATCCACGTCATCGCGGAAGCGGCTCATCGCCTCCCCCGGCGATGCTGGCAGATTTCGTCCTGGCCAGCGCATGATGCCTGCCAGCATATTGGTTCGCAGAATAGCCTGAATGTGATAGATATACGTTACCCAGGCGTAGAACGCGGCGAAGAATGTGCCTACGCGGGAGAACCTGACAACCGCAATGAAGATGAGCGGCATGGCAAGCCACACGTAATCCGTAGAGTTCGCCGTTGCCCGATCAAAGAACCACTGCATGCCAAGCCCAATTAACAAAGGCAGTGAATGAAAGATACACCATAGAATTCCGTTCACGATAAATAAAGATGGCCGGTAGCGAAACAAACGCCCGATAAATCCGGTAATCGTCATGCAAGCTCCTCCTCTCTGCCCGTAATCAGCAGTCTGGCATAATGTGAAGCCGGATCTTGTGCAAGTTCTTCCCGTGAGCCGAATTCCAGAATCCTTCCGTCACCCAGCACCATAATTTTATCCACCTGCTCCAGCGTGGCCAGACGATGCGCAATAATGATGCCCGTACAACGGCTCATCAGCTGATCCACAGCTACCTGCAGCATCGTTTCCGTTGCGGCATCCAGGCGTGAAGAGGGTTCATCCAGAATCACCAGGCTCGGCTGCGTCAGGAATACCCGGGTTAAAGCGAACAGCTGTGCTTCCCCGGCAGACAGCGAGGATCCGCCTGTTGTCAGATGCGTTTCCAGGCCCTCCGGCTGTGCATCGATCCACTGACGAAGTCCAAGACGCTCCGTCGTTTCCAGAATGAACGCGTCGGATACACCCTTATCAAACAACGTCAGGTTGTCGCGCAGCGACCCATCAAACAGCTGCACGTCCTGCGTTACCATACCGACCCGGCGGTACAGCGCAGGCAGCTTCAGCTTCGTAATATCGGTACCTCCCACGCGGATTACCCCGCTGTCGATGTTGTACAGGCGCAGCAGAATTCGGCTTAGGCTTGACTTCCCGCTTCCGGTGCGCCCGATAATGCCAAGACGTTCACCCGGCTTAACGGTAAAATTAATGTCTTGCAGCACCGGTTTATCTTCGTTGTAGCTGAAGTTAACTCCCTCAAACTCCAATCCGAGCGCACCCTCGGGAAGCTCTTCTTGCTCTCCGTCCACAATCTCGCTCTTGTTGGACAGGAGTTCCCTGGAGCGGAGCATGCCGGATTTTGCCTTTTGAAACTCTTGCACCTGATCGCCCAGCATCTCAATCGGGTCGTTCAGCATCTGTGTATATTGATAGATCAGGAACAGGGTTCCCAGCGTAATCTCGCCAATCAGATAATAACGGACCCCCAGTAACAGCACAGCGGTAACGGCAAGGGCAAACAGAACAACCGTGGTATTCCAGGGAATGACCCGCAGCATCCAGGCTTTTCTCCCTTTCAGGAATACACTGCGCATCAAGCGGTGAAACCGATTCATTACGTACGGTACATTGCCGTTCGCCTGAACGTCCTCAATGCCTGCGATACGCTCTTCAATCAAGCCGAACAGCGAAGCACTGGCTTCCCGTTCGCTTTTGGATGAATTAACGCCCATGTTCCGGATGAACACCATAAACAGAATCGACAGCAGCGTGAAGACCGACATGACGATGGCGATAGGCAGACTCACCGTGAACATGAACCCCAATATCCCGGCCAACAGCACAAAACTGCCGATGACCTGCACGATAAACATCGCAAAAAAATTCGAGATGCTGGTAACATCACCATCGACTCGCTCAATCATTTCGCCTGGCGTCTTGACGTTATGAAACCGCATATCCAGACGCAGGCAATGCTTCAAAAGATCGCCACGCAGCCGGTTCGTTGCACGCCACGAAATATCGTTACCCAGATAACTGACAGCCACCGTAATCAGCTGGTTAATGACAGCCACAACCAGGAATAATCCCGCCAGCTGAATCAGGCTGGCCAGAACACCGCCACCAGCTGCCGTATCGATAAACCGTTTAATAATCTGCGGATTCAGCAGCTGCAAGCCTGTCGACGTCAACAGCATAATAAGCAGAAGCAGCAGTCGTCCTTTGACCGGCTTCAAATATCGCAGCAGCCACGACATAGAAACCTTTTCTTTTTTGGGCACAGTGCCCACCCCCATATGCAAGCAAGTATGTACAAACCTCCATCACCCAAAAAAACAAGGCATGTTGGCAGTAAATCATTACCAGTCTACATGAAAACCACAGCCATTCCTAGGTAAAGAATAATTATAATGGGATGTGCGTTTATTCAGGAATGCATGATACATAAATGTCGCAGCCACGCGAAATTTCCCGGTTGGACATGACTATGAAGAAAGCTCATTTATTTTTTTATTCCTATATAAATCTTCCAAGTCAAGACCCGCTTCAAAAAAAATCGAATCCCATAATTCAGCATACTCGTATATGTATAATAGAGTGACGTGCAACTTTTTGGAGGTGGGCATAATGAATACTGGGATCAGTGGATTAGACGGACTGGATGAAGAGAAGCTATTGGAAATTCGAGAAAATGCCTCAAAGCTCTCAGATATGAAACAAGAGGTGCCCGTGGAAGAACTGTTCTCGGAATCATTTATTCAACGGCATACCAAGTTTTCTTCCATAGATCACTTGCTGAAAGCTGCTGGTTACGAGGGAAGCACGGATGAAGATTTTGACATATTCATACAAGGAAGTACGATTAACCCGTTTATCGTTGAACATACCCCATTTCGAAGCTGGAAGGATTTTCAGGAATTAGCCGTATCCGCCTATATCACGAAATGGCTGGGATTCTAAATAATGTTGGCAGAATATCAGGTCCACACTAAGGTCTAGTTGAGGATCGAAAGAGCAGAGGATCGAAAGAGCAGAAGACCAAAGAAGCCCCTCTAACCGAAGTTAGAGGGGCTTCTGATATATTTTTTAAGGGGTGCTTTTATTATATGCTGCGAATCTTAATGGGAGATTAAATTTTAATTAAGGGGAACTAAAATGTGGCTGGACGATTGGCTCATGGGTTATGGGTTATGTCTCCTTTGTTATCGTTGCTGTCTTTGTTTTATTGTCCCATCCCACGGTTGCACCCAGTGCCTCGGCAGTCGCCCGAAGCGGTACATAGGTCACCCCGTTAATCAGCTTGCCATCCTGAATTGGTTTGCCGTTTACAATAACATTCACCTTATCACTCACCTCACCAGCCGCCTCCTTCTTTTGCAACCCGAGATATTTTGCAATGCCGGCAACATGACCATCGATGAGGGCACCCACGACATCCTCTCTCTTAAGCTTGGCTGCATCCGCGGCAACATCAACAAACAAATTTTCTGTCAGTACCGCAGGCATGTTCGATTCACGGACCATGTGCAGGTTCTTTGCCTTCTGCCCCCTGTCGATTACGTTAAAAGGCTTTAAGGCCGTCATGATCTCGGTATGAAGCACATTTTGCAAAGAGGCTGTTGCAGCCGACGTATGCGTGTACTTATAGGATTCGAAGCCACCGGCTCCTCCTCCTGCATTACAGTGGACGGAAACCAGGATATCTACCCCAGCCTTGTTAGCCGCCTCGGTCCGCTCCATTAGCGTAGGAAAAACATCCGCAGATCTGGAGAGCAGCACCTGCACGCCATTGTACTCGGCCTCCAGCCGGTTTTTCACGCTCAGGGACACCGCTAGCACGATGTCCTTTTCCAACAGACCATGAGCAGCCGCTCCGGTATCTTTTCCACCGTGGCCTGGATCAATAAATACCTTCTTCATCTCCCTTCACCTCATCTTTCCGAGCCGCAGCCCGTTTCATCTTTTCGACAGCGAAGGCCACGAACAAACTCGAATAATATGAATCGCTTACTATGTAATATATGATATAAAATGCCGAATGATAGGGCGCTCTCTCCTTAACAAGAATAGCCCCCGGATCACCCAGGGGCACAAAAAGCACGCCTTGCGGCGCCATTTTTATATCATTCCAGCCAGAAATCAGGATATGATCTCCTTGCAATGAACATGCTGGTGAAGGGAATTGAACCCCCGACCTACGCATTACGAGTGCGTTGCTCTACCCCTGAGCTACACCAGCATATGTGGTTCGAAAACAAGCCTCCACGAACAGCAAAATTATTATAATACTTTAGCAGCAAAATACAAGTCCCAGCCTAGCCGGAACATCCCTTGCAATAAGCAAGATTATCCGCCTAATTTTTCCTGCACCGATTGAATCTTTTGCTTGCTGGAGGAGACTTGATCCCTGCGGTCATCAATCTTGACCGAAGTCGATACGCGCTGGGCTCCAGATAGAAATGGCGCCTCATGCAGAGCTTCAATCGCTCGCCAGATCATATTCAGCTCGCCCTCTATGATGGTGCTCATCGAAGTCAGCTCATATGTAATCCCGTCCTGTTGTTTCAATATACGCTGCATCTCGGCCACATAAGAGCTTAAGCTCGTTGTTGCTGTTCCAATCGGAATCACCGTCACTTCCGCTATAGCCAATACCAAAACCTCCCTCGCAACATCTCATATATAGAACTCTTCAATCTCCAGACACAGATATCATATCAATTCTGATCACTCATATCAAAGCCCCTAACTCGCTATTCACAATAAAAAATAGTCTGCTCCTTCCACCACAGATCCAGTACGCAACTATCGTATTTTGTCAAAACGATAATATACGTGGTATGTGTGCAGAAAAGGTCGCATTCGGTCACAATCCAGGAAATGTTATGGCCTTTTGACAGTTTCTTAGCTGGCACAATGACCGCTCGTTTGCTATAATTCTTTTTGCGTTCAATTTTAAGAATATGGTTTACAAACACAATATATTGGGTTAAATTAGATAAACAACAACCAAATATAGTGTGTATAGGTGCCGGAACAACCTATAAGGCGGTCCGGCTTAATAGGGAAGCATGGTGTAAATCCATCACGGTCCCGCCACTGTAAGGGCTCTCGGCTATTTATCCTATCCAGGCCGAACCAAATCATGGAATATTCTTCTGGCGGACCTCATCAAGGTCTTGGGGAAGGCTCCGATTTGTCAAAGTCCGAGTCAGGAGACCTGCCTGTACGCAGCCAACACCAACCTACGGGACATTAGGTAAGTGTTCGTTAAACTTGCGTCTGTACATAACATCATGCCCCTTCAAGGGCTTATGTCAAACGTCATTCACGAATCACAGCGCACGGACATTTTCAAGCCTGCGGGTTTTAGAAAATGTTTTTTTGATGTCCTTTTTCATATTTCCCCCTAAGAAAGCGAGGAATTATTCATGCCCCAGCTCGTAGTTAAACCGAACAACCGTCAGCTCGCCTTTGATGAAATACGCCTCTCTGTCTATGCCGACCGCAATCTGAAAGGATTGGACATGCTTGATAAAGAGCGCCTGCTTCGCGGCGTAAATGCTAAACTGCGCGGTGAGCAAGTCACCGGCGAAGAAATCAGCAGCGCCTTCACGATGTCCGCGCTTGAGCTTGTGACAAAAGAAGAGCCGAATTGGAAGTTTGCAGCTGCGCGTTCGTTTCTGACCTCTTTATATAAAAAAGCGGCCACCAACCGCCGATACAAAGCCTACCCGGAAGAGCCTTACGGTGCCTTCTACCCGCTCATCACAGAGCTTGTACAGAAGGGCATCTATCGCGAGGATCTTCTGACCAGCTACACCAAGGAGCAAATCGAAGAGCTCGGCGAATGCATCGATCCAAGCCGCGATTTGCTGTTTGATTACATTGGTCTTTTGACACTGGCTGAGCGTTATTTGGCAACCGACTTTGACGGTCGTGTCATGGAACTTCCGCAAGAACGCTACATGGTAATCGCAATGTTCCTCATGCACAACGAGCCAGCCGACAAACGTATTGACCTTGTAAAAGAAGCCTACTGGGCGATGAGCAACCTATACATGACAGCTGCCACACCGACCATGTCCAATGCAGGCAAAAAAGTAGCAGGCCAGCTCTCCAGCTGCTTCATTGATACCGTTGACGACTCTCTGGAAGGCATCTTCGATTCCAACACCGATATTGCCCGTCTCAGCAAAATGGGCGGCGGCATTGGCGTGTACCTCGGTAAAGTCCGTGCACGCGGCTCGGATATCCGCGGTCACAAGAACACCAGCTCCGGCGTTATCCCTTGGATTCGCCAATTGAACAACACCGCCGTGAGTGTTGACCAATTGGGAACTCGTAAAGGAGCCATCGCGGTTTATCTGGATGTGTTCCACAAAGATATTCTGTCCTTCCTGGATCTGAAGCTGAACAACGGTGACGAGCGTATGAGAGCCCATGACGTGTTCCATGGCATCTGTCTGCCTGACCTGTTTATGGAGGCTGTAGAGGCCCGTGAGGAGTGGAGCCTGTTCTGTCCGCATGAAGTGAAGAAGATCATGGGCTGGAAAGACGAGAACGGCCGTCCGCTTGGCCTGGAAGACTTCTATGATCAAGCTCAAGGCGATGGCGAGTTCCGTCAAAAATATGCAGAAGCCGTGGCGAACCCGCAGCTGCCGCGTATTACGGTACAAGCGATCGACATTATGAAACGCGTGATGAAATCCCAGCTTGAAACGGGTACACCGTACATGTTCTACCGCGACACGGTAAACCGTGCGAACCCGAACTCTGCACATGGCATGATTTACTCATCCAACCTGTGCACCGAGATCATGCAGAACCAATCTCCAACCGTTGTCGAGCAAGAAGAGCTGGTAACAAAGGATGGTCAAACCCGGATTGTTATTTCCAAAATCCCTGGCGATTTCGTTGTCTGCAACCTGAATTCCATCCACTTGGCTCGCGCTGTACCGGCCGGTGTGCTGGAGCGTCTCGTTCCTATCCAGGTTCGTATGCTGGATAACGTTATCGACATCAACAATATTGAAGTTCTGCAAGCCCAATATACCAACAGCCAATACCGTGCGGTCGGTCTTGGAACCTTCGGTCTGCATCACTTGCTGGCGCTGGAAGGTATCCGCTGGGAGTCCGACGAAGCCGTTGCCTATAATGACAACCTGTATGAACACATCAATTACCTGCTCGTGAAATCCAGCATGGAGCTGGCCAAGGAAAAAGGCCACTATCCGAAATTCAAAGGCTCCGACTGGGAGAGCGGCGAGTACTTCACGTTCCGCGGTTACACCGACGGCGAGCATGAAGGCAAATTCGTAACCACCGAACAGTGGCGTGAGCTGCAACAGGAAGTACAAGCCAATGGTGTCCGTAACGCTTGGCTGTTTGCCATCGCACCGAACGGCTCCACATCGATTATCGCCGGTTCCACAGCGAGCATCGATCCATTGTACGAACTTCTGTCTTATGAAGAAAAAACCACCTACAAAGTGGCTAACCCGGCTCCGGATCTGTCTGAAAAAACAATCTGGTACTACAAGACCGCTTTCCTGATCGACCAGCATTGGTCCATCAAAATGGCGGCTGCGCGTCAACGTCACGTTGACCAGGCGCAAAGCTTTAACCTGTATGTTCGCCCTGATATCCGGGCTTCGGAATTCCTGGAGCTGCACCTGCATGCATGGAAAGCCGGCATCAAGTCCACGTATTATGTGCGCAGCCGTGCGTTGACGATTGAAGAGTGTGAGTCGTGCGCAAGCTAAGAGTTTAATGTAAACTATTTCGAACCCGCCCAAACCCTCCCTTCCAAGGGAGGGCCCCAAGGGCTCTGCCCTCTGGACACCCGCAAGGTGTGCAGGGAATGAATGAGGCGCTTCTATGTTACTTTGGTGGCTAGGAGCGCTTTCTCCCTTCGGGAACGCTGGAATGTAGTGCGGGGACTATGGCGTTACTCGTGCGTTTATTGAGTTACTTCCTGCGTGGACCGCTCTCCCTTTGGGAGTCGCTTCTCATCTTGTGCAGGGACTAAGGCTGCTTCGTGCGTTTATTGAGTTACTTCCTGCGTGGACCGCTCTCCCTTTGGGAGTCGCTTCTCATGTTGTGCATGGAATAAGAGCTGCTTCGTGCGTTTATTGAGTTACTTCCTGCGTGGACCGCTCTCCCTTTGGGAGTCGCTTCTCATGTTGTGCAGAGAGTAAGAGCTGCTTCGTGCGTTTATTGAGTTACTTCCTGCTGGGATCGCTCTCCCTTTGGGAGTCGCTTCTCATGTTGTGCATGGCATAAGAGCTGCTTCGTGCGTTTATTGAGTTACTTCCTGCTGGGATCGCTCTCCCTTTGGGAGTCGCTTCGCATGAGGGTGCTACAAGCATCGAACGGCTGTAAGCGGGATTGAATATACTTTCTAATACAAGACTACAAGGGTAAGGGTATCCAAGCGGAAGATTTTACGTCCGCCTTTGAGAGCCCTTTGATACCATTAAATACATTCAAGCAAAGGGCGGACTACAGCGGCTGGAGAGTGGATACCCGTCCCTCAACCCGCCCTACTATGATATGCAAGGAGAGAGAATTGGCATGCAAATGCAAAAGATATTTAACACCGAAGCACCCAACCGCTCCACCCGTGTAATTGAAGGTGAGTGCTCCGGGATCTTGAACTGGAACGACATTCGGATGCCTCATATGTATAAACTATACAAGGTGCTGCTGCTGAACCACTGGATCGCGGACGAAATCCCGATGTCCAAGGATGCGCAGCAGTTCCCTACACTGGACTCAGAGGAACAGCGCACCTTCAAAATCAACATCTCCCTGCTGGCTGTGCTGGATTCCATGCAGACGATGTTTGTCAGCGATGTGAAGCGTTATTTTACCGACTCGTCACTCGAAGCCATCTCGGCCATCATCGGTCAGCAAGAGGTCGTTCACAATCAATCCTATTCCTACGTGCTCTCTTCCATCGTTTCGGATCAAGAGCAGAAGGAAATCTTCGAATACTGGAAGCATGATCCGGTTCTGCTGGAGCGCAATCAGTTCATTTCAGATATTTATCAGAACTTCCGCGATAATCCGTCGCCGCAAACCTTCTTTGAAGCTATGGTGGCCGACCTGATCCTGGAAGGTATCTTCTTCTATAGCACGTTTGCCTTCTTCTACAACCTGGCTCGCGACCAGAAGATGATGGCAACCAGCCAGATGATCTCTTACATTCAGCGTGACGAGAACCAGCACTGCTACTTCTTCGCCGAAGTATTCAAACAGCTGCTCAAGGATTTCCCAGAGCTGAACTCCCAAGAGAACATCGACTACCTGTACCGCACCATCGACCGTGCTGTTGAGCTCGAGACCAACTGGGCACACTACACGCTCAGCAATGTACGCGGCATCGATCTGAACGAGTTGGGCGACTACATCAAGTACATCGCAAACCGTCGTATTACGATGATGGGTCTGGAAAAAGCTTACCAAGGCGTAGACGTCAACTGCATGCCATGGATCAAGCCTTTCTCGGATGAAGCTCTGAACGCAACCAAAACCGATTTCTTCGAAGCCAAATCCCGTAACTACGGCAAGGTTGGCGACGACAACGGTTTTGACGATCTGTAACAGAGTCTTCAAAGTCCTTGGGACACCCGCAAGCTTTGCAATGAGTTTATAAAGCGCTTCTAGGCTAATATAGCACTAGGAGCGCTTTTTCTCTTTGGGAATGCTGGAAGATTGACGTAGGGACGATGAAGCCATTGTGTACTGATATTGAGTCTCTGCCTTTAGGCAGGTCCCCAAAAAACGAACAAACCTCGGAGTCATTGTCTCCGAAAGTATGATGTGATTTTCTAAGGGGGGAATCGCTTTCTCGCTTAATAAAGAAATTCGCTCACTCAAATAATATTCAATTTATGGATATTTTCTAAATTCCATTAGAAAACTTTATATTCTAATGGGTTGTATTAATCTGTTTTGCCGCTCCGACAACAATGTGTTTTTTCACATAGAATATAAAGAATATTCCTAGGCCAACTTCTAACACACTGGTCAGTATAGGTACAGATCGAATTCCAAAATAGTATATAAAGACTCCAGTTAGAAACGCCCCCACTTGTATAGAAGCTAAACTACAAGTGTTCCAAAGGCCAAACAATCTGCCTCGTAAATGAGCAGGCACGTCAGTTTGCATTATTTGTCGTTCAAAAGGTACGATAAATGCACCTACAAAAGCGAATAACATTAAACTAATCGCACCTTGATAGAGCTGCTCTGTAAAACCAAAGAGCGTCCAGGTCAGCCCCATCAATATATATACATAACCATATTTATAAGGGTTCTTAAACAAGAACTTGTTATTAGCTAACCAGTAGCCTACCAATACTGAGATAATACCTTCAGATATATAGAGTAAACTGATACCATAATGCTTTGTTTCATAGACATTGGATACAAATTGCTCTAACATCAAATTAAATGATCCAATGATTATTCCCCCTGATAGAGCTGCAAGTAGGACAAGTTTTACAAATTTTTGTTCTTTTATTACTTGTATTCCTACAACAAACTCCTTTTTGATGTTCTTGGAACTCACCATTTTCCTATTGTTTTTCAGGGTAATTCTACTACTTATAATTGCTGAAACAAAAAATGAAAGCGAGGTAACCATCCAAGCAATATCCAGATCTAAGAAGGAAATTAAGGTTCCACCAGCTGCAGCGCCTAGTAATCTAATAGAACTTGTTATTGTGAAATTAAAGGAGTTAGCTACAATTAAATCATCCTCTTCAATTAAATCAGGTATGATCGTTTGACGTGCAATAGTTGCTAAAGAGTTTAGAAGTCCACCTACGAACCTTAATAAACAGAATAAAATCCAAGCATACATACCACCTAGTAACGGAACAACGATATATCCTAGAAATAAAATTCCCCGAAATACTTCTGAAAAAACAATCACCTTCTTCGGATTAAATCGATCGACTAAGAAACCAACTAAAAAACTAAACATTAAAGGCGCAAGTCCACTTACAGCCCATAACATCCCTAGTTGAATTCCATTGTCTGTAATTTGATTAAGTAATACAAGCATCGCTATGAAGGAACCCCATGAGGTTAAACCTGTTAGAATGTTCGTATACGTTAAATATTTGTAACTGGGATATTTCCTCCAAATTAATGAAATCTGGTTCGTTTTTTTCAATTTAATCCCCATCCCCTCTCTTTAAGTAGGATTCGAATTCTTGCCAATCTATTTTATTAAGTATCTTAAGGCATTCTAAAGTCATTAACTCTCACAAATTATCATTTCGCCTCCTTCATTTTATGTGGAAATTTTAACAATATATTAAGAAAATGTATATTGAGAAATTATTCTCTGTTGATAGGTCTTATAAAATTCTTAACTTAAATATTGGAATAATATTAAAAAAAATATAAATACATTACGTCTGCCTGAATCCTTGATCCAATGATATTAAAATTGAAAAAATCAAAAAAAACTCCTTCAACAAACACAAACCTCCGCGATATTCCTGCCAGGAATATCACGGAGGTTTTTTTAACGCGCTTGGATCGGCTGCATTCCAATCATCATCTTATCATCTTGCTATCTAGCGGGTTACCACTTGGCTGCCCATACCTCGATTTCTACCTGAATGGACGGCATCGCAAGTGCCGGCACGTAGGCCATTGTCATGGCCGGCGCCTTTCCGCCATGGAACTTTTCCCACACCTGATGGAAGTGAACCCAGTCCACCTGCTGTGCTGCCCAAATATTGATTTTGACGATATGATCCGCCGAGAGTGCTTCTGCTGCCAACAGGCGCTGAATGTTCGCCAGGGTATTCTCGACTTGTTCCTTCATATCATCCGGCAATCCCCCCTCCATATCGGTTCCCACCTGCCCGGACAAGACCAGCAGCTCGGCTCCCTTCGGAACCTTGGTAACATGGGTATAAGGCCCGATTGGCGGAGCGATGACAGAGGGATTGTACCGCTGAACTTGGGACTGAGACCGGTGATCCTCTTCATTCAGAATAGCCAGCGTCTGATGGTCCTCCCACTGTCCGTTGATGTTTACATTTTTTCTGGCAATGCCTTCCTGATGGAATCCGGCTTTACACAGCACTTTAATCGATCCCAGGTTATGCGGCATTACCCCCGCCTCAATCCGGTGGAACTTCAATTCCTGAAAAGCATGCTTCACCACCAGCTGAACGGCCTCCGTCATATAACCCTTTCCATTATGGCGTTGGTCCAGGAAATAACCGATCCAGCAGCTCTGCAGATTCCACCGCACCACTTCGGTCAGCATGATCTCCCCGATAACCTCTTCGGTGTCTCGCAGCCCAATCACATAGAGATATCCCTGATCCCCTTTACTTGATTCCAGGGCTTCTTGAATCCGTTCCAGCTGTCCCTGGCGGGTATAGAAGGCTTCTTCTCTTAAACCCGTGAACCGTTGAAAAAAATCCCGATTCTCCACCTCAAGCTTCAGCAGCGCATCCGCATCCGATTCCTCTACTGGCTTTACATAAATCTGTTTTCCTTGCAATAACATAGCGTGCCTCTCCTCTACCGGAAAAATGAAAAACACAAAAACACCACAGAGCTCCTGTGGTGTGCATGCCGATCTATGCAGCCACAGGTAAGCGACCTGTGGTGTTTAATTCCACTGCATCCTCATTCGAACAACCGAATGGAAGGATCCTTGATCGCTGAATATCCGATTATGGACATACTTATCCCGTCCTCGGATAGATCAAAGAAAACAGCGGTGGAGCATCCCATGCCTTTGGACAAAGACGCCAACGATCTTTTTTTCATGTGAACCCCCTCCGTTCCATCTCATGTTGTTCCTATATTCCAATCCTCTATATTCAGAACATACTCGTTCTCATCCTGCATCTTCAACGTAAGTCTATAGTTAACCATAATTACCCGTGTTCTGCAAGCAGGATCCAATATCAACGGAGCCGCCTCACATAACCGTTCCCTTGGGATTGTCCTTGGACGGCCCTCTGCCCAGCTTAAGGTGCTTCAACTGAGCCACGATGATGACACTGATCACCACCAGCAGGAACCACGAGCTGATTTTGCCGATATGCACCAGACTCCATGTCCGCTCCTGACCCGGATAGGTCCAGGCCCCAAGGAAGGTTGAAATATTCTCCGCAATCCAGATGAAGAATCCAATCAGCAGAAACGACAGCACCAGTGGCATCCGCAGTGTTTTGCCGTCAACGTCAAAGTACACCACCGTTCTGCCGAACACCACGAATAATAGCGCCGTAAGGAGCCAACGGGCATCCCATACATAATGATGGGTGAAGAAATTGGCATAGATCGCGGCGCTCAGCAGTACGGTGAGCACAGGCAGCGGCCAGCCGGTAATACGCAGATTCATTCGCCGCCAAGCCTGACAGATATAACTCGCAACACTTGCATACATAAAGCCGCTGTACAGCGGCACCCCGCCGATTTTACTCCAGGCTTCCTCAGGGTAAGACCACGATCCCATATGGACCTTATACAGCTCCAGCATCAGGCCGATGACGTGAAAGACACAGATCACCTTCAGCTCATCCCACGTCTCCAGCTTACTGACAAGCATCCCGATTTGAGCCAGCACACATATAAGAAGAATAAGATCATAACGCGGGATTCCTGGAATTTCAATGATTTTGCTCAATGCGAGCGCTCCAAATATGATAACCGGAAAAATACAGGACAACGCCTGCTGATAACCGAATACCCATAACTTTCGTATAAAATCCATAAGTCCCTCCTGCATAGCAGCACATTACGTTCACCCTACCACAGACCCTGATTTGAATAAAAGAACAGCATTGTCATAATTGACCCAGGTTATCCTCGATAAAAAGTAAAAGAGAGAGCAGCTCCTTCTGCTGCTCTCTCTCCGTTCAATATCGTTCCAGACTATTTGTATTCGCGTGTCAGCACCCTCATGCAATACAACGCATAATCGTTTAATCGCTTGATTTATTAGAAATCATTTGCCATAGGTCATGCTTTAGCGATCAGATGAATGACCTTCCTCAAATACCCGATACCGGCGTGGTCAGACTGCGACATGCTGAACCGGTTTTTTCTTTTTGACTCGTAACAAAAATGTAAGAGGTATGGCCACGACAGCCACCATCGTCCCGATCAGAAATACGTCATCGATGCCCATCGTGGTGGCAACGCCCTTGGTCGTGGCACCCGCTCCCATATAGTATGAGGTTCTGGATACCACCAGCGCACTGAAAATGCCGATGGACAACGAGGCAAGCCCTTGACGAGCCCAATTCGTTATGGATGACGCATGGCCCGAATATTCACTGGACACCGCACTCATCGCTGCATTCGTTAACGGCATATTACACAGCGCGATACCAAGACAGCGGATCAATTGCAGCAGTGAAATGTACAGCACCGAAGTATGAGTGCCGATTCCGCTGAAGGCCAGGGTGGCGGCCACAATAATCAGGACACCTGTAATCACCAGCCGAAACGGACCGATCCGATCATAAAATTTGCCGATAATCGGCGAGGCAGCCGCCATGACAATCGCTCCCGGCAGCATGATCAGCCCCGTATCCATTGGAGACAGCTTCAGCACAGTCTGCAAATACAGCGGCACCAGAAGCGTTCCGGTATAAAGCGATATCGTCACAATACAGTTCAGCATTAAGCTGTACCGAAACCGCGGAAACTTGAATACCTTGAGCTGCAGCAGCGGGGATTTGATGCGCAGCTCCCACCTAACAAAGAACAACAGCAGCAATATGCCGGAGAGGAGCAAAGACAGCGTCTTCCAGGAGCCCCATCCCCAGTCATTGCCGTGACTGAACGAGAGCAGGAGCAGGGAACTGCCCAGCACCACGGTCAAGAACCCGAGGAAATCAAACGTCTTTTTCTCCGTCAGTCTGTAGAAGGGTATGAATTTACTTACGATGACGATAGATATCAGGCCAATGGGAATATTCAGAACAAAGATCGATTTCCAGCCAAAATATTGAACCAGCCAACCTCCCAGGGTTGGTCCGATAACGGGTGCCAGCATGGAGGCAAGGCTCCACAGCCCCATCGCATAGGCCTGCCGCTCACGCGGGAATACCTGATAAATAATCGTCATCGTAATCGGGATGATCATCCCCCCGAATACGCCTTGCGTAATCCTGAACGCAATCAGGGTCTGGATATTCCAGGCGACAACGCATAGCAGCGACGATAGGGTAAAACCTATCAAAGCAAAAATGAACAGCCTTTTATAACTGAGCTGGTCCCCCATATAGCCTACGATGGGAGCCACAATTCCGGTTGCAAGCAGGTAGCCGGCCATCAGCCACTGGGTGGTGCTCAGCGTAGCATCGAACTGCTCCATCACAACCGGGAAAGCCACATTAATCGTGGTAATGCTCAGCACGGCCAGAAAATTGCCGAAAAACACAGCGCTCATAATAAGCCAAAATGAAGATTTCTCTTGTGTCTCTTGTGTATTCACATGAAGCCTCCTAAAACAAAATAAACCCGCCCAGGTCTGGTTAACAGAGCGGAGGCGGGATGCGAGAGCATCGACTTGAACGTTATGGAAATAATTTTTTGCCCAGCAATCGGAGCAAAATATACAGATGATCCGCCTCATCCTGATCCATCTGCCTGAAGGATTCCATGACGGCATAATCCCCCTCGCTGCGAGCATCAAGCACAAGCTGCCGGCCAGTCTCCGTAAAATTGACATAGTGGCTTCGTCCGTCGCTCGGATTGGGCGTTCGAGCCACCAGCCCCCGTTGCTCCAACGCATCCACCAAATACGTAATCGTCGCAGCTTTAAGCTCCATATGCTCAGCCAGTCGATTGGGAAGCCATGGCCCCTGCTGCTCAATCAAACTTAAGATCTTATACTGATTCATCGTCAAATCGTTCTTTCTCAGATGACTTAGAAAAGATACGACCCGATGCCTCGTCATTTTATCCGACAACTCACGATACATGTCCATGAGTCTCTCAACGCTTGCTTCTCTTTCGTTCTCCAGAGCATTTCACCTCGGTTCTTATTTTAGTTCAACAATTCTAAGTTGTAAACACCATTTTCATGATTTTCATTCCTTAATATCCTTAAATATAGATGATATTCGCTTAATTACTTAGAAAATTCAAAGTTTATTTCTCATGTTTGAAGTGGATTTCTTCCGAGAAAAAAGGGCGCCTCCGATCCATAAGATCTTACGGCACCCCTTGCTGTTATGTTAGCTATTCCTCATCGTCTGCAAACAATTCGCGAAGCATCGCTCCCCGATTGTTAACAAATTCCTTCGTGATCATATAATGGTCCGTTTCTTCCAGGCTCGATTCCTCCACCCCGTCGGAGGTCAGCTTGTATATAATGGAATCCGGATAAGCCATGACGATAGGGGAATGGGTGGAAATAATAAACTGCGAATCCTTCTGCACCAGATCGTGAATTCACCTCAGCAGCGCTAACTGACGGAACGGGGACAGCGCCGCTTCCGGCTCGTCCATAATATAGAGCCCGTTTCCCCAAAAGCGATGCAAAAAGGTGGCAAAAAACGATTCACCATGTGACTGCTGATGGAGCGATTTGCCGCCGTAGGAATCTTTAATGGGAGGGCCGATGCTCACTTCGGCATCCAACCGGTCGATATTTGTCGCGACGTTATAATAACTCTCCGCCCGGAAGAAAAACCCGTCACGCGGTTTCCGCGCGCCCCGGACGGTTCGAATATATTCGTGCAGCTTGGAATGGGTCTCCTCGGTCGAGAATGAGAAATTTATCGTCCCCCCTTCCGGATTAAATCCGAGTGCCGTCGCAATCGCTTCCAGCAGCGTCGATTTCCCCATGCCGTTCTCCCCGACGATATAAGTAACCTTCGGATGAAAATCCAGCCCGTCCAAGCCCGCTACAGCCGGCAGATTAAAAGGATATTCATGAAATGAAGGAATCCGCTCCCTCATCAGCTCAACACTTCTCAGATAGGCAAGCATAATCGAACGATCCAACCCTTTCCCTCCTTGGTCTCCATAAGCAATTCCTGGATCTACTATATAACATTCCTGCCTCTGTTCCAATTCGGAGCGCGGTTGCTTGCCGCCACCCTTGCAGCCACAAAAAAAGCGCGCTATCACAGACAACGGATGGGAGCCTGTGACGGCGCGCTTCTTCTATATATGCCAAGCGAACTATTCGCGAACGATAAATTGATAGAGATCCTCGACTTTCTCTTCCGTTAAATCTCCACTGTTATCAAACACCTTGATTGATGCTTGCGGAATATCCCAGTTCACTTCCGGAACAAATTCGACGCGCTTCTTAAAGTCGTCCCAGTGATCAAGCTTCCACTGATCCCGCTCGGTCCGTCTGTCAATGATCCGCTCCTTCTGCAATTCCATATCCTGAAGCGCAACCACAATGACCTTCACATCCACATCCTTCTTCGTTAACCCCGCAGACGTAATAACCTCTTCGATCCATTCGCGGTTTTTGAGCTCGGCGGTAAACGGAGAAATCATGAACACGTTCTGTCCTGCATTCAAGTTCTCGATGCAAATATCCTTGGTTGTATCATACTCCAGATCACGCAGATTCTCTTTATAGAAAGAAGAGTCCCGATCGTTTGGATCATGGCCGTTACTTTCAAGGAACTTCTCAACAAAGCGTCCTCCAACCGTATCACGGTCGAGAAATGCAGCCGGCATGCGGACTGCCAGCTTTTTGGCTACTGTAGTTTTACCTGTACCTGCTACCCCAACAAAAAACACCAACTTTTGCAAAATGATACCCCTCCATATCCTATCTCCCCGGTTCTAATTCCTGTCCATTATAACTAAACGCGTTCTGTCCGATAACGGGTTTCTTCAATAAGCTCCTCCATCGCGGAGGCCAGGCGTTCCTGCAGCACTTCCGCTACATCGAATCCGCCTTCCTCGGTACGGGCTACCTGAGCATCCACCGCATACACCCCGCCCAGAATATGCCGGGCACCGATGGATGAAAGCACCGGCTTCAGTGAATAGTCAATCGCCAGCAGATGTGCAAGACTGCCGCCAATGAACATCGGAAGCACAATCTTACCAGCCAAACCTTTTTCCGGAATAAGGTCTAGAAAGGTCTTCAGCACACCCGTGAACGAAGCTTTATAAACCGGACTTGCCACAATCACGGCATCCGCTTCGGCCACAAGACCGTTCGCTTTGACAATATGCTCGCTCTCAAACTTCGTATGAATCAAATCCTCCGGCGGCAGTCCCGCCACGTCGATCCGGCTTACTTGGAAATGGGCAGCAGCGAGCGCTTGCTCCGCTATATCCATAACCGCATTCAAGCGGGATCCGACTGTAGGACTCCCGTTAATGATAACAGCTTTCGCCATAACAATTCACCTCGGCTAACCTTATAATGTCATCCTTATCCGTTCCATAAAACAGCTATTAATCTCAGAAAAAAAAGACTTCACATGGTACTGCAAAGTCTTCTGGTGATTGGCTTGCTTGATCCGACTTTAACAGATATAAATCAGGGCAAACTTGTCAGAATTAATATCATCGTATCAATGTGTCCGCGCTTTTGTCAATGCAGCAGGGAACGGTCGGAAAAACAAACCGCAGAGATGGCAGTAACCAGTGATAACGAATGAGGGAGATAGCCTGCTTGTGGATCCGATTGATGAACATACGTATCGATCGCTCAATGGGCAGATCAGGATGTAACGGTCCCCTTCTCAGGAAGCAGCGGCGAATACATCATAAGCGCATGATTCTCCGTGATCCACTCATCATGAATCAGCTCGCCTTCCCTGCTGAACACCTTGCGCCCGATGACATTATGCCTCGCATATCCGCCCCACGCTTCCTGGGTTATGCGATGATCTCGTTCATAAACTTCATAGCTATAGAGCGGGACGGCGGTGGAGCGCCATTCTCCAATCAGTGCCTCCTCTGACACATGTACCGCCAGCTGGTAGGTGTCGCTGGTTGGATTATAGATCTGAAGGTCCAAATAATTATAGGCACACGTAGCTCCGCTGCCAAACGGTTGGGTCCGATTCGAATCCGGAAAAACATCGTAGCTGTGCCGATGCCGCTCCCTCACTTCAAGCGGGGTGTGCAGGGTCATCCAGTAGATAAGGTTGGAGAGTTGGCACAGCCCTCCGCCCACACCGGCCTTAAAACCTCCATAAAACAAAACCATGCCGTCTACATACCCTTTCCTGCGGGTCGGACGTCCAATGGTCCTCCAATAGGACAGCGTCTCTCCCGGTCGGATCAGAAGTCCGTCCAAATGACGAACGGCAAGACGCAGGTTGATCGCCTTATTATGCTGATACCACATATCAACATTCTTCAACTGGCGTTTTAGCGGAGTTTGGTGCCCGAATACCGAATAGTCCAATGGCGCTGAAGCATGAGTACGCGCGAGTTTACTACTGCTCTTCATCCATTCCCAATAACGCCGGCAGGTAAAATACTGCTTGCCTGCCCATAAGCGGAATTTTGACCGTTTGACGGGTTTCATCAGGTGACCGTCCTCCCTTGGGTCATTCGATTTAAATTTTGGAAATATTTTACCACACTGCAACCAAAAGATCGTGTGAAAATTGGCAGGAGCTCCTCAGGCATACGATCTTTCTCCTATTTCGGCCGTAAACGGCACCCGGGACTGGGCGAATGCATAGAGATAAGTAATGCATCATCAATCCATGTCATTGATATACCAGAGGAGGAATGAAATGAAGCCCCAGCAGCCCATTCCATATGTAGGCTCCAAAACCGAATGCAAGGAGCAGCCGATCGCCTTCCCTCCCCAGCATCAAAACTGCCAGCCTGGTTTAGAGAGCCTGATGTCGCCGCGCCCGATCAGTGAGGACCCCGCCTACCGGGGCAGCGGTAAGCTGGATGGCAAAGTCGCCATTGTAACCGGGGGCGACAGCGGCATCGGCAAAGCGACGGCCATTGCTTTTGCCAAGGAAGGTGCCGATCTGGTCATTCCATACTTATATGAGACCTCGGATGCCGAAGTCACTAAACAACGAATCGAATCGCTTGGCAGACGCTGTCTTCTGATGAAAATCGATCTGCGGTACAAAAAGAACTGCGAGACCGTGGTTAGCGAGACATTAGCCTGCTTTGGCAAGGTGGATGTGCTTGTGAACAACCATGCCGTTCAATATGTACAGCACAGCATTTTGGATATTACGGAAGAACAGCTGTATCACACCTATCAGAGTAATATCTTTCCTTTTTTCTTCATGATTCAAGCCGCCCTGCCTCACATGAAATCCGGAGCCTCTATCATTAATACGGCCTCCATTACCGCTTATGAAGGATTTAAGGAGCTTATCGATTATTCCTCAACCAAAGGCGCCATCGTCTCCCTGACTCGATCCCTGGCCCTTTCGCTAGTGGATCAAGGCATCCGCGTCAATTCCGTCGCTCCGGGCTCAGTATGGACACCGCTCATACCTTCCAGCTTCTCTGCTGACGAGGTTGCCGTATTCGGAACGAATTCACCGATGAAGCGGGCCGCACAGCCCTATGAGTTGGCACCAGCCTATGTCTACCTGGCTTCGTCCATCACCTCCTCTTTTGTCACGGGTCAGGCCATTCACGTAAACGGCGGAGAGATGGTCACCAGCTAGTATGGATTCAGCAGGACGTTCGTGGAAATGAATATCAAGCAGAGGATGTGTATCATGAATACCGGTATTCCCAGACGGTCCGGCCGTATGGACATGGGGTTTTACGCGTTAAACAAGCTGGCAAGCGCCGGCATTGCCGTGTTATTGCTGAGCCTGCTCGACTGGGTGTGGCCTTCCAGCGCTGAAAGGGCCTCGGCATGGTTAGGACTTTACATGCCGCAGGAGCACTGGGTATACGGATATGCGTTGACGGCCTCTCTCGCGGCCGACGCTATCCTCTCGTTCCTGCCCACACTGCATAAAGGCAAACAAGCCGCCGTGTACGGAGCGGTCGGATTTCTGTTCTTCGCCCTGTTTACGGGCGGCAATCCGGAACATCTGTGGATCCGCGCAGCAGCTGGAACGCTTACACTTCTCCTATTCTTGTGGGGGAAGCATGCCTTCTCCAGCCAATCCCTGGCCACCCCTTTCTTTGCGTTGGCCGTCCCCGTGCTGTGCTGGGTGATCTGATCCGTCGTTTTTAACAAGAAGAAGGGCCTTCTGATGAAGGCCCTTTTAGTTCAAAGCATATCAATGACATCCCCGGCGATGACCGATGCGGGATGTCCCCGGTGCCGTGCGGCCCACTCACCGGCACGGCCATGCAGCCACACACCGAGCGCGGCTGCAGACGGACCGGCATAACCTTGCGCCAGCAGGCTGGCAATGATGCCGGTGAGCACGTCCCCGGTACCTCCGGTCGCCATGCCGGAGGTACCGGTTGTGTTGATGTAAGCCTGTCCGTCCGGCGAAGCCACGACGGTACGCGCCCCCTTGAGCACGAGGGTAACCCCGTGCTCGGCAGCAAACCCTGTAGCAGCACCGATCCGGTCCTGCTGCAGCTCCGCGGTCGGCGTGCCCAGCAGCCGGGACATTTCCCCCGGATGCGGAGTCAGCACCGTGGCCGCGGAACGCGGTTTCCAGGCGCTGAAATCGCCGGACGATGACAGCATATTAAGCGCGTCGGCATCCACCACCAGCGGTCCTTCCCACGCTTCCCACAGTCGCCGAAGCCATCTGGAGTCGCCGTCAAAGCGGCCGAGTCCAGGACCTACAGCCAGCACGTCCCGGGTCTTGGCGAGCTCCAGCACCCGCCCAGCGGAGGCTTCGTTCCAGTTGCCTCCACTCTCTTCATCTGTTGCCGGAGCGAGCATGATTTCCGGTGCAGCTCCGCTTAACGGCAGCACCAGGCTTGCGGGCAGCGCCCAGGTCACGAGGCCGCAGCCCGCGCGAAGGGCCGCACGGGAAGCGAGCAAACCTGCGCCGCTCATCGTGCGGCTGCCGCCTACGGTCAGCACATGACCGTAGGTGCCTTTATGTCCTTCCGCCGTGCGATAACGCGTGACATCCGCATCCAGCTCCGTCCGAAGGACCTGCGGAGTGAGCAGGTGCGTGTGGACGAACGGTCTCGAACAGCACAGCGATGCAGGGATGCCGATGGAGCGCACCACCACCCGGCCTGCCGACTCGGCGCCGGGGTACTGCACCAAGCCTCGCTTCAGGAAAGCGAGGCACACCGTCACCGCCGCCGAGATGCACGGCTCATGCCGCGCGCCGGTATCGGCGTCCAGTCCGCTCGGAATATCCGCGGACACGACCGGCAGGCCGCTGTCATTGGCGGCCTGGATCAACGCGGCGTAAGCGCCGCGGGGCGCGCCCGACGCGCCCGTGCCGAGCAGCGCGTCCACGATGCCGGTGAACGCGCCGTAGTCCACGGCGGCACGGCCGTGGACCAGAGCCGGGATGCCGAGCGCTGCCGCGGCATCCCGCTGCACCGCCGCCTCGCCAGTAAGCGAGGACGGCTCGGCGGCGTAGAGCAGCGTGACGCGTACGCCGGCGTCACGCAAGTGCCGGGCGGCGACCACGCCATCGCCGCCGTTATGGCCCTTGCCCACCAGAATGAGCCAGTGCTCCTGCGCAGAAAGCGCGGTGGGCAATCGCACGTCTCCGTCTAGGACAGGCGACGGACGGCTCATCTCCAGGGCAAGATCATTCGCGGCAAAAGGGGGGCCCATAGCAGCCGAATGATCCGTTAAGGCTTCGCCTCGCTCCTGTCCGCTTGCCTGCGCAGGCGCTGAGGCAGTTCCGGCTGCTCCGCTCGTTCCGGAAGATGGTAAGCCGTTCCTTCTTCCCCGCTCCATCAGGCATAACTTCAAAACTTCCTCTGCGATCGCCTTGCCCGCATTTTCCATAAGTGCTGCCGCCGGAATACCGATCCTATGGATCACATGGTTGTCCAATGCCCTCATCTGTTCAGACGTCACAACATACATCCAAGCTCTCCCCTTTGCTTCGATATACCTTACACCCTTGCGCCAATGACTGAGGCTGCATCTCCACTACAACTAATAAGCAACGGTAAAACGGGACTTTACAAACTGGGGGTCATCCAGCTCATCGATTATCGCAACGGCGTAATCCTCGGCCGAAATCCGGCTGCTACCGCTCTCATCCGTCACCAGGCGGTCCATGCCAATCCGAAACTGTCCGGTTCGTCTTCCCGGCTCGATGATGGCTGCCGGACTGACATAAGTCCACTCCAAATCACATTCCTTATAGATCTCGTAAGCATCCGCATGCGCGCGGGCGAGCGGTCGGATCTCCTCCGGAAATTCAGGTGTATCCATAAGAGGCACCCCGCTGTCCGCAATAAGACTTCCTGCACCCCCAGCAATCAGCAGACGGGATACGCCGCCGCGTCTCGTTCCCTCCACAATAGTGCGCGCAGCAGCAAGGAGTTCCTCTTCCTGCCCGAATTTGGGACCAAACGCGCTGATCACGGCGTCATGGCCTTGAATAGCCTTCTCCAGCGATGAAGGATCCATCACGTCGGCCTCCGCTTTCTTCAACCGTTCATGCTCCGTATCCATCCGATTCGGATTACGCAGCACCGCCGTCACTTCATGACCCCGGCGCAGGGCTTCCTCTGTAATTCGTCTGCCTATCGTTCCACTTGCACCAATGATGGCTATATTCATGTTCATCGCTCCTTAGACTTAAAATTATACTATATCATCCTTCTTCATAAGCGGCATCTATTCTACAGTCCATAGCTTGTCCACCCCCAGCCTTGCTTAGGCAAGACTCTTCTCCTAATTAATTATCCGGTTATGTTCCTCTTCAAACTCCTATTATGCATCTTTACACCCATAATAAAGCCTAAAGGCCTATAAAATACAGCAAAAGTAACTCCGATATATACGTAAGTGCTGCATAAATATGAATATAATTCTTTCACAATGACTTTAAGCGCAATCCTTACGTTGCATGCACCTGTCGATTCATGTCGTGTAAGATATCGAAAGGAGAACAACCCTTTATGAAAAAATTTAGTATTCGCTTGCTGACCCTTTGTCTATCCAGCAGTCTCTTGCTGCTTTGCAGTTTCTCCATGTATCCACCCGGCCCGGCCGAAGCCAAAGCCACCCAAAAATCTACCTGGTTCTGGGAAACTCCGCTGATTGAGAATGCTACACCGGAGATTCTGGATTTCGCCTCCGACCAAGGGGTCAATGTACTCTATCTGCAGATGAACCGTGATGTCCGTCCGGAACATTACCGCAAATTCATTCGCCTGGCCGGTCGGCAGGGGATTGAAGTGCATGTCCTTGGCGGTGCGCCGAACTGGGCGCTGGAATCCGAACGCCACCGTCTCGAAACCTTTATCCAGTGGACGGCCGAATATCAGGCTTCTGCTGCCCCGGATGAACGCTTTGCCGGTATTCACGTTGATATCGAGCCCCATGTGCTGGGCGAATGGAAAACCAACTATGATGCGGTCGTGAAGCAATGGCAAAACAACGTTCGCTATCTGGTAAAGGAAGCCCATTCCTTAAACCTGCCAATTGCGGCAGATATGACCTTCTGGCTGCATACCTACAAGCTTCCCGATCAATCCATGACCCTCAGCAGCTGGATGATCCAGCAGTTTGATCAGATCGTCATTATGGCATACCGGGATTCCGCCCAGAACATTTACAACCTGGCGGCTGCCGAATTAGCCGAAGCCGACAAATATGGTAAGGAAGCGCTGGTCGCCGTTGAGACCAAATCGAGCAATGAAGGCAACTACGTTACCTTCTTCGAAGAAGGAACGGCCTTTATGGAAAAAGAGCTGTCCAAGGTCACTGCATTGGCAGGCGGCCACGCTTCGTTCTCGGGAACCGCTGTTCACGAATACAGATCCTGGAAGGAATTGCATGGCTTAAACCGCTAACATTGCAACGCACTCATCGTTATCATACGAAAAAAGATGGCGTCTCAAGAGGCTCTTCCTCTGACGCCATCTTTTATGTTCAATAGAAGGAATGAGTCCCCTCCATCGGGTAGATCCCTGATCAATCTCAAACGGCCAACATGAGAAGCAGTACGTAACCCACTGTCATCTTCGCTCGCTGAAACGGCGCTTTCTTTACCTGCAGTTCCGTGTTCATCCTGACCCCTCCCGCTCTTTCGATGCTACCGTCTTATTCATATACTATATGCGGGACGGTCTCTTATGTTGACCTTGAGGAAAAATTGTTTGCCAAGAAAAAAACATTTAGCCATGCAAACAGTAGAGTACGATTTAGGCTTCCTGCATAAGCTGCATAACCTTGGCTGCAATGCAGCTCATTCACGATCAGGATAGCGCTTCAAGACGTCCTGCAAATATTGTTCTGCTTCCATTACAAGCTGACGTTCTCCCGTGTTCCATTGATCCCGATTTCGATCGACTGCTAAGAAGGCAGCATGAATCCGTTCGTCGCCATATGTCACACGTTGAACCATCCGTTGCCATTCTTGGGCTAAGGTCCTGGCTAAACGGGATTCGATGGGAACCTTTGAGGCCTTATAAGCTGCAGCTTGCAGCGATATTTTTCTGAACGCATTGTAAAAATCCAATGCAGCCTGCTCAGAGTTAAATGCTTTTTGAAATAGCCGCGAGTCTTCCTCCGAAAATTGGTATTCTTTCCAAGCCGACATATCGACCTCATTCAACGAACGCATGAGATGGGCTAACAGCTCCCAGGGAACGTTGTAACCTTCTTTCATCATTTCCTTTGCGACATGCAATCCGTCAAGCTTGGCTTGGATACTCTCTTTCTGTGAATAGAGCACCGATTCCTGGTAATCTAGAATGTTCTCGATATCCTGCTCCTCGGTGCCTACGATCAATTGTTCTTTGATCTTTCTTAAAGAGAAACCGATGGCTCTATAGAACATAATCTGTTCAAGTACATACAACTGTTTATCATAATATACCCTATGCCCCAGCTCATCCCGCTCCGCCTTAAGAATCCCTTCATTATCGTAATACTGAATGGTTCGCGGAGTTATTCCCGACAATTGACTGATTTCTTTTACGGAATATTTTTTTCCCATGAACCCATTCCCTTCCTGTCCCTTACTCGATTTTCGCTAAAAAAGCTTCTATCGTTTCCAGTAACTCTTTAGGGTATTCCCCGTTAATTGCATGCGAGGCATCTTCAAATACGACCATCTCGCTATTAGGGTCTTTCAGGGAATCCATCCCCGTTTGATACGACTTTTCAGCATGGTGCATCGTCGATTGTCCAGCTAAAATTCCGAGCACCGGTATCGTCAGCTCAGCTAGTCGTTCCGGCTTGATGGCTTCCGGCATGGGCAGCTTGCTCTTGAATGTCCGCATACCGGTTTCGATTAATTTGGCGGTCGGGTCGCTGTCATCAACTTCAGTCCCGCCGGATATATAGCTGAGCATTTTCTCCCGGATTGGTTTGGGCACCATGGGCACAGACGCCGGAATGGATACAAGTATCATTTTCAGTGGAATGGGGCCAAACACATAGACAGGGTCCAGCAATATGAGCGAGTGAATCTTCTCATGATGCTTGAGCGCCACATTCGCCGCACTCCACCCGCCGAACGACAGCCCTAATAGGTGGATCTCTGATTCCGGCAGCTGGTCCAGCACTTGCTCTAACCAATCTGCTTGGTCCGCAGCGGTTTCGATCCGTCTGGTTTCTGTGCTTAAACCCGGCTCTCCTATCAAATCAAGGGTATATACAGGCCGGTGTTCTAAAAAGCCGCTTAGATTGGCCTCCCACATGGGTGTAGCAGATCCTTTTCCGGGAAGCAGCAACAAGGGTGTTTTATGTGGTGTATCGCTCTCCCGGAACTTGTAGAGCTGCACCACGCCAAAATCGGTATTAACCTTAATCGATTCAACCGGTTCTGGTAATTGATTCATCGCCTCATCATAAGCCGCCGCGTATTTCTTCTGCCCATCCTCTGTAACAAAACCGCTTAACGACCCGTCATCTCTGAATAGAAAGCCTATTACCGTCAGTATAGCTAGTATAGCAATGAGAATGCTACCCAAGAACAACCATCCTTTTTTTCGTTTCAACTCAATCCCCTCCTAAGGTGACTATAGGATATGACGTAACGTTATACGCAACCCCCATGCTCTCCATAGCTGCCTGTTTCAGAATCGGCTTGAATTCCCTTCCTTCTTGTGCAATAGTGAAAGGTAGAATATTGAAGGAGGGATCGGCTTGTCCCTTACGGAATGGATGGTTGATATCTTTGGCTCTCTGAACGCGCTGGTGGCTGTGCTTCTGGCCACAGCGGTATTTTCGGGCCTGTACATATACAGTGCATCCCGTCTCTTAGGTGCACGCAAGGATTCGCTTGCCCGTATTCGTCAGTCCTTGTCCATCTACACCAGGCTTGCGGGACCTCTCGGCACGGTAATCAATCGACCGACTCGAACGGCTATCCCGGAGGATCTCCTCATCCGACTGCTTCAGGAATGCAAATCCGCAGACCTGCTGATTCGGGAACTCCACGAACAGATTGATACCTTTCTAAGCGACCGCGATGAATCCCGGCTGACAACACTGCACAAACTGCTGAATCGCGAAATCGACCGGCTGATGAAGGAACGCGATGAGCTGGTTGGACGTCTTGAGAAACCCGGATGGGGGATGGGACTATGGCTGCTTCTGAAACCTGCCGTACCTGCACTGTCACTGGGAGCTGCGATCCTGTGGACTGCGATTCTCGTCCAGGAGCTCCGTCAGTCCTCTGCCTGGACAAACCCCGAGGTATGGTGTTTATGGCTCTCCAGTATGATTGCAACGGTCTCTTTTTACCGTCTGTTGATGGATTCCAGAAGAAGGTCTCATGGCGTTATCTATACCGTACTGCATCTGCTGATTCTCATCTCTGCATTGACTAATCTAATCTGGATTGAGGCCTCTCCTTACGTTCTGGCTACCCAGTGTTTGCTGTATCTGGCAGGTTTCCGGGTTACAGCCACGCGACAGCGGCGCAAGCGTCCCTACGCAGGTCACCCGGAGCTGATGGAGCAATTCCTGCACCCTGCCGGAGAATATGATCCTCTAATTGACTCAGCTGGTCTAACTGAACCGGAGACCGTCAACAGCCCTTTGCGGTCAAGATAAAACAGAACGATGCAGCACATCCAGCCCGCGCCGATCAATACGGCCGGGCTGTTATTTATAATTCATGACCTTCAGATCGCAAGATTTTACGTAAGTACGGATTAATAATCCACTTTTCTCGTGCTTATACAAAAAAAAAGAACTTCCAAATTAGTCATGACATGCGCCTATCATCTGCATCGGTTAACACTCCGATGTCTGCTCAATAGGCCGCATTTCATTATATCTGCGGAAGTTCTGTTTCTGCTTATCCTTAGGGATCATCTTGTGTTCGTTCTTCGCTGCTGGCCGGGCGCCCGGGCTGGTCCCGACGTCTTGACCGTGCCGGAGGCCGTATTCTCGAAACGCTTGCGCTCCGTTCGTTCCATCTGGACGATTTGACCCTCATGCACTACGATTTGCAGCGAACCGAATTCCATGTCGTTCAGCAGGCCTGCTATGCGTTCGAGCCACATTTCATCCACCTTTAACGGTTTAGCCATGGATACGCCTCCTTACCGGGCAAAGCCCCAAAATATATACTCATCGACACGACCTGAAATGATGGGTTACACTTGCTTACACTCGTTAATCATTCTTTTCCAACCAACATAGTATGAATTTACATTAGCATGGGTTGGAAAGGACTGTCAATGAGCATTTTTTCGTGTAAACCAATTTTTAAGCAGCAGTGTAACCAGCGCTAATAACAGCAATAATGAGGCGACGGCGAACGATGCCGAAAATTGATACTCGTTATACAAAATTTCGACATGCAGCGGTAAGGTGTTGGTCTCACCGCGGATATGGCCGGATACAACGGAGACCGCCCCAAACTCGCCCATCGCCCTGGCGTTGCACAGAATAATGCCATACAGCAGCCCCCACTTAATGTTGGGAAGGGTAACCCGCCAGAATATCTGCCAGCCCTTGGCGCCAAGCGTTACGGCTGCCTCCTCCTCCTTCGTCCCCTGCTCCTCCATGAGCGGAATCAGTTCCTTTGCCACAAACGGAAACGTAACGAATAACGTAGCAAGCACAATGCCGGGTACAGCGAATATAATCTTGATATCATGGGCGCCCAGCCATGGGCCGAACCACCCCTGCCGGCCGAATATGAGCACGAAGATCAGCCCCCCGATGACGGGCGATACCGCGAACGGCAAATCCAGCAGCGTGACAAGCAGATTCTTTCCTTTAAAATGAAACTTCGTTATGGTCCAGGCTGCGATAACGCCAAAAATCGAGTTGAGCGGTACCGCAATTGCCGCTACCAACAATGTCAGCCGAAGTGCGGATAAAGCATCGGGATCGGATAAGGCAGCGATGTATACCTCCCATCCCTTCTTAAACGCCTCGGACATCACGGTAACAAGCGGCAATACGATTAGCCACAGAAGCACAAATCCAGCCAAGCTGATTAATGTCCATTTTACCCACGGTCTCTCCGCTGCTGCCGGAGAGGAGGGAGCGCTGCGTTTCGCTGCAGAAATAGCAGCAGGCACAGTTCCAGCCATTATGTAACCCTCCCCTTAGCGCGCGGTTTTCCGCGACCAATGCTGTAGAATGTTAATGCCCAAGAGCAGTACAAACGAGATGAGCAGCAGAATCAAGGCAACTGCCGTTGCACCGGCGTAATCAAACTGCTCCAGCTTGGTCATGATCAAGAGCGGTGCAATCTCCGTCTTCATAGGCATATTCCCCGATATGAACACCACGGATCCATATTCCCCAATTCCTCGGGCGAAAGCTAATGCAAAACCAGTGAGCAGCGGCGGGATCAGGGTAGGCAGGATTATGGTACGAAAAGTACGCCATCGACCTGCTCCGAGTGTCGCTGCCGCTTCTTCCGTATCCCGCTCCGCATCCTCCAGCACCGGCTGTACCGTCCGTACAACGAACGGTATGCCAATAAACATCAAGGCAAGCGTTATGCCCATGGGCGAGAAAGCCGCCTTGATGCCAAGAGGCTCAAGCAAAGATCCAATCCATCCGTTAGAGGAATAGATCGCAGTCAAGGCAACCCCCGCCACTGCGGTTGGCAGCGCGAAGGGTAAATCGATCAAGGCATCCCACAGTTTTTTACCAGGAAAGTCATACCGCACCAGCACCCATGCCAGCAGCAAACCCAGTAACGTATCGATCAGTGCCGCCATCGCCGCCGTCCCGAGACTCACTCGGTAAGAAGCAAGTACCCTCGGATCACTCGCAACAGACCAGAACTTCTCCCATGTAAGTCCGGTCTGGTTGAGAAGTAATGCAGACAAGGGCACCAGCACTACCAAACTCATATATAACACGGTGAGTCCCATTCCGATTCCAAAACCGGGGAGCACTCTGCGATTACCTCGGCCTTGTCTCTGTACTTGGATCAAAGCCATATCCTCTCATCCCCTTCTGCCTTCGGCTTGATGCCGATCAGCTGCCTGGCACGTAAATCTGATTAAAGATGCCGCCGTCATTGAAATGCTTGGTCTGTGTTTCTTCCCATGTTCCAAATACGTCCTTAAGCGTAAACAATTCGATAGTCGGGAATTTCTCTTTGTACTTGTCGGCTACGCTTGCAAGCGTCGGACGGTAATAGTTCTCAGCCGCAATCGTCTGCCCTTCTTCACTGTACAAATAATTCAAGTAAGCTTCCGCAACTTCACGGGTTCCCCGCTTGTCAACGTTCTTATCCACTACGGCGACCGGCGGTTCTGCCAAAATACTGACCGATGGATTCACGATTTCAAATTTATCCGGCCCGAGCTCGTTGATGGAGAGGTAGGCTTCATTCTCCCAAGCCAGCAGCACATCCCCAATCCCACGCTCAACAAACGTCGTTGTCGCACCACGGGCACCACTGTCGAGCACGGGCACATGGGTAAACAGCTCTTTAACGAATGCCTGCGCTTTCGCTTCATCGTTATTGTTCACTTTCAAGGCATATCCCCACGCCGCGAGATAGTTCCAGCGTGCACCGCCGGAGGTCTGCGGATTCGGCGTAATGACTTCCACGCCGTCCTTGATCAGATCCGGCCAATCCTTGATGCCTTTCGGGTTGCCCTTGCGAACGAGGAATACGATGGTCGAGGTGTAGGGAGCGCTGTTATGCTCAAACTTGCTCTCCCAGCCTTCATTGATCAAGCCTGCCTGACGGATCGCATCGATATCATAACCGAGGGCCAGCGTGACCACATCCGCCTCCAAACCGTCGATGACCGAGCGGCTTTGCTTCCCTGAACCCCCGTGCGATTGCTTGAACGTGACCTTCTGTCCCTGCTCCTTCTCCCAATGGGCTGCGAAGGCTTTGTTGTACTGGTCATATAACTCCCGAGTTGGATCGTAAGAAACATTGAGCAGTTCCACACTTGGCTTGCTGCTTGAACCCGAAGCCGGCGCTTCTCCATCGGCGGTTGCAACTGTCTCTGTTTTCTGTGCACCGCAAGCCGTAAGCGCCGCTGTCAACAGCACTGTCAAACCTACGAGTATCCCTTGCTTCAACACCTTTTTCATATGGATCACTCCCCCTACTAATCTCTACTAAACAGGCCTTATGGCAAAAAAAGACGGAGGAAAGCTCGACAGAACAGAGTCAAACCGGCTTCATGCCGTGCCTGCATTGTCTTCGAGCGTTCCTCCGTCGATACGGTGAGAACAATATAATATAATTCCTACCTGTTTAGTATGTTATGTAGCTATTGTAATAAGTCCTCCCCCAGCTGTCAAACCTTTTTTTCAAAAAATTTCAAGTTCGTCACAACTCGGTCCACAGAACCATTTTTGGTGCCACTAACGCAGTCACTGCGCGATTTTCCATTTACTGATGGTTGTATGAAGCTGTTTCCATCCTTATAATTCAACCCCAAAGGAGATGATCACCATACGAAAGCAATCATGGAAAATAATTTCTGCTCTTTTCCTGAGTATCCTTCTGTTCATGCCCGCATTTGCCCAAACAACAGAGGCAGCTCCGCTGTTAAAGCCGGGCAGCGAGAACGGGGATGTCTGGGACCTTCAATATCGTCTGAAAACACTGGACTTCTACACGCAACCGCTGGATGGCAAATATGGAGCTAACACAAAAGCAGCCGTTACGCGTTTCCAGAAGGAATACGGGGTGCCCGCTGATGGAATTACCGGTGCACAAACCTGGAGACAGCTGAAAAAATATACGTTAAATCAATCCGAGATGGATATCATGGCAAAAGTCATATACAGTGAAGCCCGCGGTGAGCCCTACAAAGGACAAGTTGCTGTGGGAGCCGTTGTTATGAACCGCATTCAATCCGGCGAGTTTCCGAATGATATTCGGGGCGTTGTTTTTCAAAAGGGCGCTTTTACAGCCGTCGATGACGGCCAATACTGGCTAACGCCGGACCGAACCGCTTATCTCGCTGCAATGGATGCCGTCCGCGGATGGGATCCGACGTACGAATCCCTTTATTACTTCAATCCAAAAACAGCGACCAGCCAATGGATCTGGTCCAGACCGCAAGTGGTGCAGATCGGCAATCACATCTTTGCTCATTAATCCACTGAATGATTAAACACCTGAATTGCTGCAAGCATCGCTCTGGCGAATGTGAACGCTGCGATTTGTAATCAGGTTATCAGGTATACAACAAGGGCTGCCACTCGGCAGCCCTTCTCGTCTTGTTCTATTGTTTGTCTGGTGCACAATTCATGCTAGCTTAGCAGCTCTTATGCCTTCGCTTTCTCAACGGGACAGATGCACACCGGACGTGTCACTTCTAATGTATAGCCTGTAGAGACCAGATTGCCAGTATCCGGATCGATCCGGTAACTTGCGATCAGGCCATTGTCCTGATTCGCCGCAAGCAGGAAGCCATCCGGCAGAATATTAAAATGGCGCGGCGTTTTACCGCCGGAAGACACCCAATTGACTGCACGAAGCGTACCGGCTTCCTGATCGATTACATACTGCACGATGCTGTCATGCCCCCGATTGGAAGCGTACAGATAACGACCGCAAGGAGACACCAGCAGATGCGAGGAGGTGTTGCTGTCCATCACAACGTCCTCCGGTAGGGTGGATATATGCTGCAATATTTTCAAATCCCCGAACGTTGCATCGTTGGCATAAGCCGTTACCGTACTGTTGAGCTCATTCGTGCCGTATACCCACTTGCCTGACGGATGAAAGGCAACATGCCGCGGCCCCGAGCCCGGCGGCAGACTGATCTCGCGGTGGGTCACGAGTTTGCCGTCCTCCAGACGGTACAGATTCACATCATCCATGCCCAGATCACTGACTACGATATATTGGTTCAGCGGGTCTTCAAATATCGAATGCGGATGCGCCTCCGATTGACGGTCATCCCGGAGCCCGCGTCCGCTGTGCTTGATTTTGGAAGTAATCTCCCCTACCCTGCCGTCTTTCTCCAAAGCAAGCACCGAAATATGTCCATCGCTGTACCCTGTCGTGAGCAGATACTTCCCGCTGGACGTACGAGAGACATGGCATGCCCCGGATGAACCGGTGGACTGAACATTCAGCAGGGTCAATTCACCGTTCACCAGATTGGCCGAATAAGCAGACACATCGCTTTCACCCTTCTCGCTGGCCGCATACAGCACGGAGATGGAGTCGTCAAAATCAAGATACGTCGGGTTCTCTATGCCAGCCGTTCCGCCCAATAGACGCAGCTCGCCCGTTCCCCGATCCATCGCCCCCCAATGAATTCGATTCTCTTCCTCTGAACCATAGGTTCCTATGTAAAATATCAGTTCCTGTCCTGCTGTCATGTGCTCCACTCCTTTGTTTAATGAATTGGGCCGGTTGACCCGGCCTGACTCTTACTATGTATTACCCAGCGGAGCCTCATGCTTACCCGACTTTTTACAAGTGGTTCCGGCAGGCAACCGTCTCCTGGTTACTACCAATAATTACTTGCAAAGAAATGTATTGCTACCGTTGGTTTTATCATGTACGATTACCACAATTACCTCTCTATTCTATCATTCGTTGAAGGAGATGACAGCAAATTGAAGAAAAAAATCAGCCTGCTGGCTATCGCATTCCTGTTCCTGTTCGCAAGTGCGGCACAAGCTGCTCCGGCGAAGAATCAGGGGAAAATCCGGGTCTACCTCGATAACCAGGAAATCAAGTTTCAGGCAGCGCCTATTATGAAGAACGGGGTCACCTTCGTTCAATTCCGTCCTTTGTTCCAGGCATTGGATTATAAGGTCAATTGGAACAGCGCCAACAAGCAGGTGACAGGTACATACCTCGATCAGAAGCTTCAAATGACCATCGGCCAGAAGACCGCGTATGTCAATGGAGTCAAAACCTCGCTCCAGATCGCACCCTTTACCGATGCCGGCAACACGCTGGTGCCCCTTCGTTTTGTAGCTGAAGCTACAGGGCTGCCAGTGAAGTGGGATGCCAAGGCGCGCACCATCAAGATTGACCGCGAAGGCGCAATCGACAAAGCCACCGATGAGGTGAAGAAGCTTTACCACGCACTTGAAGAGGCAGGAAATGCCAAGAAATTGGATGCCGCAATGGCCTTATTCCATTCGAAGTCTCCTGTTCTTGCGAAGACCAAAGAAGGCTATCAGAACCAATTCAAATACGACCTTCATGTATCGAGTGATGTATGGGAAGTAACGGTAGCGGGAACATCAATCCACGCATTCACCAGCGTTACCCTTGAGCGCAGCAGCGGCCCTTTTACATGGGATGTTACACTCCATTACGAGAATCTCCTGAAAAAGGATGCGTCGGGTGCCTGGAAAATCTATGATCTGAATCAATATGATACGGAATATCTGGCAGGGGATAATCTGCTCGATGCGAATCCGAAGGTGCCGGAAGCAGAACTGAAAGCCATCCGCGAATCCATTGACACGCAGTACAAGGGCTTCAATGAAGAGAATGGTCCCCTGCTCATGTCCGTTATTCATCCGGACTCGGCATTCTATGAGATGTTCCAGAACAGCATTGCTGAAGGCATCTTCGATGAAGTGAATTTCAACCTCACAGCTGAAGCTGTCCGTCCGGTCTTCTTCCAGGGAGAGGAAACCGTAGTCTACATCGAGGAAACCGACGATGCGGACGGGGATATCATCAACACAACTTCACTCTACTGGCTTAAAAAAGCAAACGGCCAATGGCTAATCTATGATGTGCTGGAGCTTGAATAGAATCTGAATGAACCAAACACTCACAATAACCGATGATCCTCGCAAGGGTCGTCGGTTTCTTTTTTTTGTTAAATCTTCCTCCATCCAGGTCTACTTCACCACAGGTGACATATATCATAGTAGTCATGCATTTAGGAGGGATTGTATGGGTGTCAAATTAATCAGGATTGCTGCGGTTTACTTTGTGCTCGGGGTGCTGCTTGGCATGTACATGTCTATATCCCACAGCTATGATTACGCCTCTGTTCACGCACACGTCAACCTGCTGGGCTGGGCGTCTCTGGCTCTTGCAGGCGTTATCTATCATCTGTTCCCTGCAGCCGGGGAATCGACCGTTGGCAAAGTGCATTTCTGGCTGCACAATATCGGTCTGCCTGTCATGATGATTGGTCTCGCACTACTGATGAGCGGTGTTGAATCCGTTGAACCGGTAATTGCGGTAGGTGGCGTTCTGGTAACGCTGGGCATTCTGGCTTTCCTCTATAATGTGCTGATCCACGTCAAGAGCAGCACGAAGTAGGATGAAGGTTAGGTATTGGACGATGTATTTGGAAGGATCACCCGAATAAGGGTGGTCCTTTTTCATGTTTTCTGGTGCTTCCCCGGCGGGAGATGGGTCATAGTTACCGAGTATTGGGTAAAAAGAGAATACCTTTCTCTTAGAAGGAGGCAACACACATGGAGACAAACACAAACACAGCAATTCAAGTCCAGTTCCACTGCCGTCAGTGTCAAACTGATATCCGGGTTGCGTTCGAATCAGAACAGTTTAACACGGTCCACTGCCCGCAGTGCGATTTCAGCTATTCACTCATGAAACCTACGATAGGTGAAGAAATATTGCTTGATTGGGAGAAAGAAGCCGTATTTCAAAAAATTCGGGCAGACCAAACCGAACATGACAAAATGGAGCTGATGCTCCTGGTCATTAAGGTAGTTGAGCTGCTGACCTGGCGGGATGAAGGGAATGGCCACATTCGGGCCATCGAGACGCTGCGTCAATGGCTGCTCCTTAACGGAGTACCCAAAGCTCTAATCGAGCTGCTCGATGCAAAGGGAACCGAAGGAAGCTCGCCTAACAAGCATAGGGAATAGCGCAATCAATCTACGATTTAGGATATAAAGAAACAAGAAAAGGAACTGCCCCCGTCATCAGGTCGGGCGGCAGTTCCTTTTGTGTCCAAGAGTCGTCCTTATAGCATGCTTGCAAATGTGGGACCATTCCAGATCATCATACGTAATTATGGTTAAAGGAGCTGATTATCCATGTTCAACTTCATGTTTACTGCGTTAATAGGCATTGCACTCATCGCGATTGGCATATATTCCATCCGACATCCGGATTCATGGTGGTTCAGAAGATCGAGAGATGACATTGAGCTCAGCGATTTGAGAATATGGTACTTAAAATTTGCTGGCAAAATGATCATCGCATTCGGTGCATTGGTTATTCTGATGAGCTTTCAGCATCTCTAATTTCATTGAATCGGCACCTCGAAGGCCTGCTCCATGACGCCAGGGTAGCTGCTTAGTGTGAACGTGAGCGGCTGAGGATATTCTTGCGGTTTAAGGTATATATACTGAGTAATCCTGCTTATTCCCGTATCGGAAGAAGAATGGGATGATGAGTTGACTCCCCCTGCATCCTCATTAATCATATGTTTGTTCCCCTCACCATCCACGAACTCGGGCTCAATCGATACACTGCCCATATGCCTGTCGGCCCGCTCTTCATATTCCAGTGTCAGCATATGCTTCGTATACTCTCCGAACTGAATGTCTCCATCCGGCGAACGGATTACTTTCCCCTTCTCCGTATCAACAACGAGCTGCATCGTGGAAGGGTCAACTGCCTGGAATCCGTCCGCCTTCAGCATGATTGATTCGGGTTTCTCCAATATATTGCTTTCGAAGAAATAAGTCATATCTCCTCCCCCGGCACCCGGCAAGAACGCGGAATCGCTGTTCAATCTGATCTTCTCACCGTTAACGACAGTCTCCAGATAAACACCCCACAGACCGGATACCTTCATGGTATTGCTTGACGGAATGTTGGCTTTCACAACAATTCCAGCCGGTGACAGAACGGCTTCCTTCAAGTAGAACCTCTGCTTCTCAATCTGCAGCATTTTGTTGATTGGAATCGTGGTGAGGTACTTCTGGGCAGTCTGTACATCAATGGAAACGTTAATATCGATCACCTGCTCGTTTTCCGCCGAGGATTCATAGACCGTATTCGTGGAATACGGGGCCAGGATAAAAGAGAAGGTCAGCTCCTGCGGCAGCGGGGTGTCCTCATTCGTCTGAACATCCAGTTGGGATCGGTGCAGCACACCGGGTGCCAGCTTGTTCCCTCCGGAAGAGCCCACACTGTAGGGCAGCGGATCGCTTGAGCCCGGATGCTTCAGTACGACCCTCTTCAAGTCGGCCGGATCCTCCGCCATATTCTGGACAGTATAAAATACGTCCATCCGCTGGGAGCCCACCAGCACCCCGTTCACGGTTACGGTGTAGTCTCCCTTTGTTACCGATTGATTAACCGGCTGAATCATTCCATATTTATTCGCCGTATTCAGCGTAATATCTTCGCCAAAATCAAACCCCGTCAGCGGCGGATACGGCCCTTGAGCCGCCATCTGCTCCTTCGGCTTCAATCCGCTCTCGTCCCCGCCCCAGACTGCCAGCAGCAGCGCGGCCGCTACGGTTACCATCACCGCGGAGAAGGAAACCAAACGGGCACGAAGCCGCCGGTGGCGCCGTCCTCTCCGCATCCCGCTTCGAACCGCCGCGTCCAGCGCTTCATCGGTGACAGCCTCTGTGCTGACCTCCGCGGATTTATTCATCTCTTTCAGCATGCGCTCTTCCTTCTCAAACATGGAATATGGTCACCTCCTGGCTCGATTTTCTGCCGAAGCAGCTTTAATCCCTGATGAAGCCGGGTTTTGACGGTCCCCTCAGGACAATCCAGAATTTTCGCGATATCGGCGATCGTCATGTCCTGGTAATACTTCAGAATCAACACATGGCGGTATTTGGGTTTCATGCGGCTGAGTGCCTGCTCCAGATCCAGCTTGCTGTCACTGACCATCTCGGCAGCCATCTCCTGGCTTCGTACCTCCTCTATCGGCACCATGCGCTTTTTTCGTTTCTGCTCATCAACGCAGCAGTTAATCAATATCCGGATAAGCCAAGGAACAAACGCCTCCGGATGCTTCAGCTTCCCGCACTTCATCCACGCCCGGTATACCGTCTCCTGCAATACCTCCAGTGCGTCGCTCTCATTATGCAAATAACTGTACGCGATTGCGTATAAACGCCTGCGGTGCTCCGTTACGAGTGAATAGAATGCTTCTTCATCCCCTCTGCATGCCGCAGCGGCAAGCTCTTTATGATCCATCATGCGATATACCTTCCCCTCATCCGACCTGCCTCGTTATTCAATCACTGTATATAAGACTGCGGTGTGTTTCAAACGGTTTTTTTATTTTTCTCCAACCTCACTAGACAAGCAAACAAAAGGCATCGTCTGACAACAAGTTTCAAGCCCCAGCGCATGCTGTCCCGAACAGGCACAAAAAAAGCCCACCCGGATAGGGCAGACCTGTATTTCATTCTTCGTTTAACTTCGTCTTCTGCGTATCTTGAAAAAGTAGTGGTATCCCAGATAGGCGATGCCGCATAACAGCAGCATAAGCGCAGAAATCCAAATGACAGGAAGCAAATATGGCGTGTGCTGGCTGGCTATATATAACAGTACAGCGGAGAAGGCATACATCACCATCAAAATAACGATGCGTTTGAAAATATCCATGTCGTCCGCCCCTCATTCTTCATAGTAAAACAATCTACAATTTTTTCCGATTATCTATCATTATGGTAACGCAAAACGATGAATATTGCACTCAAAATTTGGTAAATTTATAAAAATTTTAGCGATTTAATTGACAAATTCATGAAAATGTTACAATTCAGGCTTAATTTTAGGCTTGATAAAACTAATTGTATTAGTTATAATACTAATATGATTAGTTTACGACGAAAGGGGAACTCTTTTTATGTTAAAAACTACGATAGAGCACGTGACCCAAATTTCTTTTCTTCCTCGTTTATTCCCGGTTAATGTCTACCTTGTTGAAGAAAACGACGGATTGACACTTATTGATGCCGGGATGTCTTTTTCCAAAAAAGGAATCCTTCAAGCTGCATCCGCTATAGGCAAACCCATAACCCGCATCGTATTGACCCATGCCCATGGTGATCATGTCGGAGCTCTCGACGGGTTAAAGAAGGAGCTTCCGGATGCCTCTGTTTACATCTCGCAGCGTGACGCCTTGCTCCTTAAAGGCAACGCCGAGCTCCTGCCTGGAGAGCAGCAAACTCCGATTCGTGGAGGGATCCCCAAGAACATAACCACGGTTCCCGATGTGCTGCTGAGCGGGGGCGATTCCATAGGCTCACTCAAAGCCATTGCATCCCCGGGTCATACACCTGGACATATGGCATTTCTCGATGAGCGCAGCGGTATCCTGATTGCGGGCGATGCTTGGCTAACCCGGGGCGGATTAGCTGTATCCGGCATGCTTAATCCCTTGTTTCCTTTCCCTGCCCTGGCTACATGGAGCAAAGAGCATTCGCTGCAAAGCGCCACATCATTGACTGCCCTGAAGCCCGCCGTTCTGGCTGTCGGCCATGGAAAAATGCTAACCAACCCAACCGCCAGCATGCAGCAGGCTGTTACGCAAGCGGAATCCGCTTTCAGGAGGAATACGAAATGAGCCCGAGACCCGGCATAGATCGACTCCAGCTGCTTCAATCCGCGGCCGAGCTCGCGGATCAGGGTGGGCTTCACGCTGTGACCTTGGCTGCACTTGCGGGTAAGCTTGGGGTTCGATCCCCTTCCCTGTATAATCATGTAGACGGACTTTCAGGTCTGCATGCCGCTCTGACGCTGCATGGACTGCAGACCCTCCACGAACAAATGCTGAAAGCTGTCGCCGGCCGCTCAGGTGAAGACGCGCTGCGTTTCGTATGCCTTACCTATGTTGACTTTGCAAGATCCCACCCCGGATTGTATGAAGCTGCGCTGCAGCCTCTACGCCCGGACCAGCAAGAGACGCAGCGCGTAGGGAATCAGATTGTGGAGCTGCTGCTGCGGATATTGACTCCTTACCAGCTTAGTGAGCCGGAGGCTCTGCATACGGTACGAACACTTTCGCAGCCTTTTGTCACTGGCTTTTCCTACTCGTGGAACGTTCCGGTCTAATTTCGGCACTCGATCTGGATCTGGATGACAGTCCTAGAATTTACATGATCCGGATATTCATTGACGGGCTCCATCAACAGAACAGCCAGCGATGAAGCGCGGAACCTCTGCATTTGCCTGATTTTGCCTGGCATAAGAATGTGCTATAATCAGAAGAAGCACACTGTCGTGTCATCTTATTTATGGAAAGAGGTTCTGAATTGTGGTTGACTTCGATTCCCCAATTCTTCAAATAGGCTCTACGATCGCCATGCTGGTTATGGCCGTGACCGTGATTTTCATTCGGATGAAAGCGAGTCATCGTCCCGTAACCGTTAAGAAGATTATCATTCCGCCGGTTGCGATGAGCACCGGATTTCTGATGTTTGTAGAGCAGCAGGTCCGCATCCCCTTATGGTGGGCAGGAGCAGCCTTTTTGGTCGGCTGGTTCATCTTCTCCTATCCCCTGATCCGAAGCACGAAATTCGAGAAGGTCGAGGGGCAGATCTTCATGCAGAAGTCGAAAAGCTTCGTCTACATCCTGCTTGGTCTGCTGGCTGTCCGGCTCCTGCTACATGGATATATTGAGCAGCATATTTCCATCCCGCAGACAGCGGCGCTGTTCTTCATGCTGGCTTACGGGATGATTGTCCACTGGCGAATCTCCATGTATCGCCAGTATCAGCAATTCTCGACCCCGGAGGCTGCGATGTAACACGCTCTTCCAACACCATGACAGCAAAAAAAGAGTGCCGAATCACACTGAAGGAAGGCCAATGCCTTCTGGGCCCCAAACTCCGTCTTGAGGAGTTTCCTGCAGGCCCCATCTGAATCTGGCACTCTTTTATATTGTAAAACAGAGGTTCCTACTTCTGTTCTTCGCTTACTTTCACCAGCTGTTTTCCCAGGTTCTCGCCTGTGAATAGCCCCAGAAACGCCTCCAGGGTCTTATCAAAGCCATCGATCACATTTTCGGCGTGTTTGATTTTGCCGTCTCTCAGCCATTCGGCCAGCTCATGCAGTCCCTCATTGTACCGGCTGGCGTAATCGCCAACCAGGAACCCTTTCATCAGCGCGGTATTGGTAAGCAGCAAGCTCTGAATTCTCGGACCTGTGTCCGGTTTCTCCAGATTATAAAGTGCGATTTGCCCGCAGATCGGGATCCGCGCGTTTTTGTTAATCAAGCGCAGGACCTGATCGGAAACGTCACCACCTACATTGTCAAAATAAACGTCAACCCCTTCGGGACAAGCCTCGACTAGAGCTGCCTTCAGATCATCCGTCCGATAATTGATCGCCGCGTCGAATCCAAGCTCCTCGGTCAGATACGTTGTCTTCTCATCCGAACCGGCAATACCGACCACCCGGGCTCCCTTGATCTTGGCAATCTGCCCCACAATCATGCCAACGGCACCTGCACCGCCAGATACAACCACCGTTTCACCAGCCTGCGGCTGGCCGATATCGAGCAGTCCAAAGTAAGCTGTCAGCCCCGTCATCCCGAGTACACCGAGTGCTGTCGATACGGGTGCGAGATCCGGGTTGACCTTACGCAGCGTCCCGGTGCTCACAGCGGCAAAGCGCTGCCATCCCCAGCTGCCTGTGACAAAATCGCCCTCCCGATAGGTCGGATCCGTCGATTCCATCACCTGCCCTACTGCGCCGCCTGCAATCACCTGTCCGACCTCATAGGGTTTGGCATAACTTTTGGCATCACTCATTCTGCCCCGCATATATGGATCAACCGATAAGTATACGGTCCGTACGAGTACTTCTCCCGCCTGCGGGACAGGCAAAGGCTGTTCCTCAAACGCAAAATCAGACTCATCCGGCATACCTTGCGGCCGCTTGGCTAGAATAATTCGTTCATTTACCGACATTTGAGTACCCTCCTTAAAAAAGCCGTTATCATACCTTTACCCATTTTGCCCGTTCACAAATTACCTGCTCTTTACAAGCAAATTCACGGCCTCCAGCACAAGCTTCTCCGTATCCTCACCGTTCTCCTCGGCCTTGCGTACACAATCCACCAGATTTGAGCTCACAACAACGCCAATGGTCCGGTCAATCGCCGTGCGTGAAGCGGATAATTGTGTGATGACTTCCCGGCAATCCTTGTTCTCTTCCATCATCTTCAATATCCCGCGAAGCTGTCCTTCAATCCGCTTGATCTGGTTTTTCATCTGATCATCGTACTGCATTTAATTTCCTCCTAAAATACCTGTCTCCATGTTCAGGCCTGTCCTTGTCTCTCCATTATACAACAAACCTCCGCTCTTTCCCCACAAGCCTATCGCTCCAGCCGGACCTCCGGTATCATTCGTTGTCATTCTTCTTGAATGTCCTACGAGGGGCTTGTATACGCTCACAGCCCATGGTATATTTTTAAAGAGCAAATGAAATCATCGACACCTGAGATTCCAAATTCATAATCTAAAGGCAATGTTATCTTACAAAGGTACAACCTCGGCTATTCATAGTCCTGGCTGTGCCTTTTTTTATTTTACTTAATCTAAGGAGGAATTATCGATGTTCTTGGAAGCCATCTATCACCGTCCGCGCAAAAACTGGTCTTATGCTTACGACGGAACGACCATCCATCTCAGAATCCGCACCAAAAAAGATGATATTACCGAGGTGTACGCGCTTGCTGGCGACAAATATTTATGGGATCAGACGATGGAATACATTCCGATGACCAAGCTGTCCTCGGATGAGATGTTCGATTATTGGGAGTGCGAGGCAACCCCTCCCTATCGCCGCCTGAAATACGGCTTTCTGCTCCAGCAGGGCCAGGAAAAGCGCTGGATGACCGAATATGATTTTCTGACGGAGCCGCCGGCCAATCCGGACCGCCTGTTCGAGTATCCGTTCATCAATCCGGATGACGTTTTCCAGCCGCCGGCATGGGTGAAGGACGCCATTTTCTATCAAATTTTCCCGGAACGCTTCGCAAACGGCGACACGAGCAATGATCCGGAAGGCGCCTTGCCTTGGGGCAGCGCAGAGCCAACACCGAAGAACTTCTTCGGCGGTGACCTTCAGGGTGTAATCGACCACCTGGATTATATTAGTGAGCTTGGGGTTAACGCGATTTACTTCACGCCGCTGTTCACGGCAACCACAAACCATAAATACGATACCGAGGATTACCTCGAAATCGATCCGCAGTTCGGCGACAAGGACACACTGAAGAAACTCGTGGACCTGTGCCATGCGCGCGGAATCCGCGTCCTGCTGGATGCGGTATTCAATCATTCCGGCAAAACGTTTGCCCCATTCGTTGACGTGCAAAAGAACGGCATGAACTCCAAATATAAAGATTGGTTCTACGTTCGTTCCTTGCCGCTGGAAGTCGTGGACGGCATTCCGACTTATGATACCTTTGCATTCGAACCGCTGATGCCGAAGCTGAATACGGAGAATCCGGAAGTCCGAGCTTATCTGCTGAAGGCGGCAGAGTACTGGATTAAGGAAACCGGCATTGACGGCTGGCGCCTGGACGTGGCCAACGAGGTGGGACACAGCTTCTGGCGCGAATTCCGTCAGGTTGTCAAGAAGGCCAACCCGGATGCTTACATCCTAGGCGAGGTATGGCATGAATCCTCGATCTGGCTCGAAGGCGACCAGTTTGACGCTGTCATGAACTATCCGTTCACCAACGCTGTTCTGGACTTCTTCATCAACCGCACCGCAGATGCGGAGAAGTTCTCCTTCATGCTTGGCAAGCAGCTTGCGGGATATCCAAGACAAGCCAGCGAAGTGATGTTCAACCTGCTGGACAGTCATGACACCGCCAGACTGTTAACGCAAGCCAGCGGCGACAAACGTCTGATGAAACTCGCCGCCATGTTCCAGTTCACGTATTTCGGCACGCCATGCATCTATTACGGCGACGAAATCGGCATGGACGGCGGGCACGACCCGGGCTGCCGCAAATGCATGGAATGGGATGAGACGAAACACGACAAGGACCTGTTTACGTTCTACCAAACGCTCATCAAGCTGCGCAAAGAGCATTCTGCCCTTCGGACCGGCAGCTTTAAATTCTTGCATGCCGAGAAGAACGGCGGCAAAATCGCTTACCTGCGTGAGGACGACAACGAAACGATCCTCATTGCCATCAACAACGATAAGGCCGGCAACACGATTACCGTCCCTGTACTGGATCCATCCTGGACCAACCTGTGGAACGGCGAGAGCCTTAATGCGAAGCAAGGCCAGCTGACCGTCAAGCTGCCAGCTTTCGGCTTCGCTATTCTGAAAGCCGGGAAGTAATAACAAAACTCCCTTTGATGCCATAACCCGATGTACGGGCTGGCAGTCAAAGGGAGTTTTTTTACTATCACAGCAGAAACTGATCAGCCAATGTAAAGAACAGAATCGTCATACTGATCACCTGATTCAGGTTGTAGGAGGCCAGATTCATCACCTTGCGGCTGGAGGGCTTTATGATACGATGCTCCGTGGCAAGCAGCAGCATGGAGATGATAATTCCTGTCAGATAGAGCCAGCCCAAGCCTTGGATAACATAAAGAGAGACCAGCAGCATAACCATAATGCCATGCAGCGACCTGGAAATGAGGAGAGCCCCTTTTAATCCAAACACGCCAGGGATACTGAACAAACCTGTATTACGATCGAACTCGATATCCTGTGTCGCGTAAATAATGTCAAAGCCTGCAATCCACAGCATCACAACCGTACCGATGATGAACGGGATTATGGCGAATTGCCCCGTTACGGCAAACCATGCCCCGATCGGAGCCGAAGCAATCGTAAAGCCCAGGTACAGATGGCACAACCACGTAAAGCGTTTTGTGTACGAATACGAGCAGATCAGTACAACCGCTACCGGCGACAGCACCAGACACAGCAGATTCAGCATGCCTGCTGCAAGGATGAAGATTGCAAAGTTAACGATGACAAACACATGAACCTCACGAGACAACAGGAGTTTTCTTGGCATGTGGCGGTTAGCCGTTCTCGGATTCGCAGCATCAAACTTCAAGTCGGCGATGCGGTTGAAGGCATTGGCCCCATTACGGGCAGCAACGAGTGCAACGAGTGACCACAGCATGACGCGCCAAGACGGGATGCCACCCGCTGCCCAGATCATGGAAATGATCGCAAAAGGCAGCGAGAACAGCGTATGGGAGAACATCACCAGCTCTCCGAACATTTTAGTCTTATGAACGAACTTATTGATCATCTGCATTAGGATATCACCCTCATCTGTTCACTTCTGGGATAACCCTGCAAGCGCGCTATCCAAGGAGATCAGCATCGCTTCGATTTCCTTCTCCGGGGTAACCATCGCCGGCTGAAAAGCAAGTACGTTTCGGCCCACGCCATTTTTGCCGATGATAAATCCTTCCTCCTTCATACGCTCCAGAAGCATATCCGTCCATGCTGCACTTTCCTGGTCCGACGCGCCGCGGATTTCGGCTCCCGCCATAAGACCCTTGCCTCGAACATCAGCGATAACGCCATATTTGTTCTGTAAGTCCTTCAAACCTTCGATGAGCCGGCTGCCGACTCGGCCGGACCGTTCAACCAAACCCTCCTGCTCGATGTAATCCAAGACAGCAAGCGCTGTTGCGGATGACACCGGATTGCCTCCGAAGGTCGATGCAGAAGGCCGATTCAGACTGGCGGCGATCTCATCCGTTGTGGAGAAGGCGCCGATAGGCACGCCATTGCCCAATGCCTTCGCCATGGTGAGAATGTCAGGCACAATGCCATAATGCTCGATCCCGAACATCCGTCCCGTACGACCGCAGCCTGTCTGAATCTCATCGGCAATCAGCAGAATGCCGTGCTGCTCCAGCATCGCCTTCAACTCGCGGAAATACCAATCCGGCGGCACGATCATTCCCCCGTTGCCTTGGATCGGCTCCACGATCATTGCCGCGAACGTGCCCCCCTTCTCCGCCAATACACTCGCTAATGCATCCAGAGAACGGCGTGCGGCAGCTTCCTGATCCATGTCAGGATCATAGGGACGCGGAATAAACGTAGTCACATCTCCATCCAGGAAGTCGTCGGTACGCCACATGGGGATGCCTGTCACATTCATGGTCAGGAAGGTGCGGCCATGAAGGCCGTATTCCAGTGCCAGGAAGTGGCGACGCTTCGTATGCAAACGTGCGACAAGCAGGGCGCCTTCATTCGCCTCGGACCCGCTGTTCACGAAGAACGTTCGCTTCAGATTCCCAGGCAAAATGCCGTCTGCCAACCGCTCCGCCAGCTCCACCATGGGCTGGGTCAGGTAGATGGTTGACGTATGCTGCAGCTTCTGGAGCTGCTCGATCGTACGGGCGGTAATGGCTTCATTGCAGTGACCGCAAGCAACCACCGACACCCCCGTAAAGAAGTCGACATATGATTTGCCATCATGACCGTAGAGCATATGCATTTTGCCACCGACAATCTGAGGCGGCTCCTTGTAGAAATTAGCGGTGCACGGGTAGCCGTACTGCCGACGCTTCGCCACGATAGCTTCCGGGCCGATATATGCTTGGTCCTCATGCGCCATGGAAACTCACCTCTTCGGATGGTTTCCGTTCTCCCTCACGCTGCATAACCGTGCCGAATTGCAGCGAACCCAGGGTATATCCGGCATAGATCGGCGTCATGCCTTCGAACAGCTTGCCGCATGAATTCAGATTCCGCGCAGCCTGGCAATACAACCGCACCAGACCACGAAGCTGCTCTGTCGTATACGTCTTCCCTTCAATGCGGAAATGATTCACGCCTGCTTCATGCAGTTCCTGCAGGAAAGGCATGTAGCACAGCTCCTTCGCCATAGCCAAGTGGTTCCGTCCAGCGGCATCGCGGTATACAGGGTTCTCCCCTTTATCGGTAAGCAGCACGAGATGATTGTTATCGACATACTTGTTATCTTCTTCCGCAATATACTCCATCTCTTCCGCATTAGCGTATAGATCATGCTCAAGATACATCACGATGGGCGATCCGTGAACGATGATCTCGGTTGTAAATTCCGGATGCCGGAGCAGTTTCGTCAGATCGTTAAGCTGAAGCTCCAGCGACGGATGGATTCTGGTGATGCCAAAATGCTTCTGATAGAACGAAGCCGCCATATGGTTGTAAATGTTCAAGCTGAAATCGGCCATCATCGGCAGCTCCAGGGATTGGAACTTGTGCATGGCACCGATGTTGGAGACAAGCAAACCATCCAGCCCATAATGATTGTGCTCTTTGCCCTGCTTCAGAAAATGAGCATACTGCTCCATATGCAGCTCATCCATCATACGGGGCATGCCAAGGATAATCTTGGCGCTGCCTTTGTCCGCCGTTAAGGCTTCGATATCCTCACGGCCAAATGGAATATCCGACTGGAACACATCGCCTGCCAGGTAAATGGAACTTGCTCCTTCTTCCAATGCCGCGCGAGCCTGCTCCATATTGTTCACATGCACTGTAATTTCCGGAATCGCGGCGCTCTGCCGTTCCCGCTTCGCATATCGAAGCGATTCCTTCACTTGGATCAACCGCTCCTCCTTCATCTCACGTTCGGCGGTTGGCGTACTGAAAACCTTCCCCGTGCTGTAGAACTTGCCTGTCCCCTCATAACGGCGATTAATGAAATCGAGCCCCGGCTTGCCGAAGGCATATGCCGTCGTGAAATCGCGCTTTCGGTTCTTATGCAGCGTATCCGATCCCTCCTCGCGGTTGTAGCCCAGCGGATCCGCAATATAGCGATCGATTGCATCTCCGTAGGAATTAACGACCATTAGCAAGAAATCAATATCTCTCATCCGACCTTCAATCTTGAAGGACGTAATGCCGGACTTGATCAGCTCCGGAATATGCTCGTACATGTACATATCCTTCGCTGCAAGCGGATATTCAGTTGGATAGACGTAACCATCCTTCTTCACCCGGTAATCCCAGCGGCATGGCTTCATGCAGCGTCCGCGGCTGGAGCTGTTGCCGAACAGCATCGAGCTGTACAAGCAGTTCGCACCGTGGACCGTGCACATATCGCCGTGAATAAAATATTCGAATTCCATCCCGCTCTTGGCATGCAGCACTTCCGCTGTCTTCAGATCCATCTCCCGGGAAGCAACGATACGTGAAACCCCCAACGCTTTAACGGCTTCGATCATGTCCAGATTATGAACGTTCATCATCACTGAAGAATGAACCGGAATATTCGCATAGTTCATCTCTTGAATCAGAGGAAACACGGCCAGGTCCTGTGCAATGATTGCATCGGGGCCGATCTCGTTCAGGAAAGCAAAATAACGCTTCGCTTCCTCCAAATCCTCTTCATCCAACAGGTTATTCACGGTGATATAGGCACGCTTCCCGCGATCATGAGCCATTTGGACAGCTTCTCTGACCTCTTCGTAACTCAGGTTATATCCCTTGCGCATCATGCGCATGTTCAGGGAGGGTCCCCCGAAATAAACAGCGTCACAGTTTGCGTCAATGACGGTCTTGAATATCTCGAATGTTCCGGCAGGTGCCAACAGTTCCACTTCTTTACCGCTAAAATATCGAGCCACAGTCCGTTCCCCCTTAGGCTTTACATTTAATTTTCTCGATTGTAACATAATTCACATTCCATATAAGTGAATTAATTCACAGCGATATTCCATACTCAATGCTTCCTGAGCAGCACCTGAATCGGGTGCGTAACTCCTGATTATGTATTTCCATTTTTATATTGACCGACCGTTCATTCAATAATAAAATAAACCTATCAAGACAGTAGAATAAATGTAAATCAACTGGAGGATATTCTAATGGATCTGCATTACGAAGTGTATGGAAATGGAAAGCCTGTCGTCCTTATTCACAGCGGTGGAGCGGATATGAGGGATTGGAGCTCGGTTGTGCCTCTATTATCGGAGGACTTTCATGTTATTTCCTTTGACGGTCGCGGAGCCGGCCGATCTCCTTCCCCCATCGAACCTGCCAATTACGTGCAGGATTTGTTATCTCTCCTTGATCACCTGAATATTCCTCAAGCTGCGGTTATTGGTCATTCCATGGGCGGGCAGATTGCAACAGAGTTCGCGATCCAATATCCTGAAAGAGTGTCGGAACTGATTCTCATTGCACCTGCCCTGTCCGGTTTTCCCTACTCTGAGGAAATGCAAGCTTACATGCTGCGGGTAAGCGCAGCCGCCCCAGATATCGAGAAAATGATCGAACTGTGCATAGAGCCCCCTTCCTATGAGATAACGAGAAACCATGCCGAGCGGGGGCTTATGATCCAGATGCTGCGCCACCATTTTGAGCATACCTTTACCTGGGCTACCTTTGACTCGGTTTGGCCGGAACCGCCGGCGATGGAGCGTTTAGAAGATATCTCTGCCAAAACGCTCTTTATCATAGGCGATCATGAAATGCCCGATAACCGGCAGGTAGGAGAACAATTTCGGAGGGTTCCGGGCGCTCGCTTTGTCACTATCTCAGAGGCCGACCATATGCTCACACTAACGCATCCGAATGAATTATCCCGACATATCATCCAATTTGTGAAGGACTGAAGGTTTCATGCCACGTACACCAAGCGAGAACGGACGCATACGCCAGATCGCGAAGGATAAGATTCAGGAAGCCGCCATGGATTTATTCATACATCAAGGCTACCATGCGACTTCCATCAGCGATGTAGCCAAACATGCGGCAATATCCAAGGGACTGCTCTATAACTATTTTTCAGGAAAGAAAGCGCTGCTGGCCGCCATGGTTGAGGATCGCGTTGCAGGTGTGGCCAAGGTTATGGAGGATGCCGCTTCGCTTAAAACTCCTGCAGAACAGCTGAGGTTCATCATTGAGCATGCGATCGACAACGTCTATCAGCAGCCGGAAGTCTTCCGATTCTACCTGCATCTTCAAACCCAGCCCGAGGCCGACCAAGAGTTGATACCTTACGGCAAGCGTCTTGTGGAAGAAGCCGCCCGGCAATTTGAGATTCAATGCGGAATCTTCCAGATGCTAGGGGTCCCCGAGCCGCGTAAACGTTCCATGTATTTTTCTTCTACACTTCAAGGCATTATGCTCATGATATCCACCTATCCCCAGCAATTCCCTATAGAAGAAGTGAAGGAGCAGATGCTGAAGGAGTTTTGCTCTTAAAGGAAAAGAGCCGCGGATTTCCCGTATTTTTGGAATCCGGGCTCTTTATCATGAAGCTATAGCTCCTCATCTACTTTCGCCAGCCCACACTTTCTCAAAATCCTCATCGTATCCTCACCTCTAAACATTCAGACGCATCACTCTGACCACAGGAATCCGCTAACTTTTTCAACTTTTCCTCTTCCTTCATGTAATGAATCAGTTATGCTATGAATAACAGGATCTTACACGAGCGCGGGGAGGGAACGAATCATGGCTATTCACTGGCTGGAACCGGATATCGCCGAATGTACCCGGAAAGGTATCGCCTACTTTACATCGGAGCTGGAAATGACAAACGGCCTGCCTTGCAAAATGTACCGGATTACCGAGAAGTTCGGGAGTTTGTCCGATCATATGCACGATTATCTCCAAATCTGGTATGTCAGCAAAGGTGAATTCATCCACACTCTCTATGGTCAGAAATACCGAATGGTCCAGGGAAACATATTCGTTCTTCCTCCATATAGCGTCCATCGCGTGGAGATGATACCGGGGAAAGAGCTGGAGGTGCTCGGCTGCGAATTCATGCCTGCCTTCATTAATGAACGACTCGACGGGAAGCCAGCTGAGCCGAATCTGTTTGACCTCTCCTTCATCGAGCGTTTTATAACTACGGAAGACAGCGTTCCGCTCAAGATCACCTTGACCGGCAGCAGCGATCTGGCCGTGAAGGAACTGCTTACCGAAATGCTGGCCGAGTACGGAAGCCGGGGTCCATTCTTTGATATTTTGCTAAAAGCCAATCTGCTGAAGCTGCTGGCGATCTTGAACCGCGAGCATGCCGACCAGGGCAAACTTAAATCGTCAAGCTCGAGCAGCGACCCGTACCGGGAGCCCATCCTGGAATCGGTCCAGTATATTCATGACCATTATGACCAGCCCCTGTGGCTGGAGGAACTGTGTGCCCGGACGATGATGTCCCGAACGAATTTTTGTCGCCGGTTTAAGGAAGTTACCGGCCGGACCTTCAGTCAGTACCTGGCCAATTACCGGATACGAATGGCGATGCGGCTGCTGACGGAGCCCGAACTGACGATAACCGATGTATGTTTCAAGGTCGGTTTTAACGAGCTTTCCTACTTCTGCCGCATTTTCAAGAAGTATACGGGAACGACTCCTGCTTACTACAAAAAGAACGCATTTAAAACCGTTGACTAGCGCCCTCGGTACGATAATCCAATAAATAAACACGATAGTGAAATCGAATAGATCGTTCCCATGCTATACTCTGGGCAAGCAAGAACGAAGAATCGAGTGACAAGTCCCTGTAATCACTGCATCATCAATCCACGATTTTGGAGGAGAACCGATGAACAAAATTACAATTGCCGTGATTGGCTGCGGTACGATTGCAAACAGCGCCCATATTCCCGCCTACATAGCCAACAAAGACGCCGAAATCAAGTATTTCTGCGATATCGTGAAGGAACGGGCCGATGCTGCTGTAACCAAATACGAGTGCGGCCAGGCCATTGAGGATTACAACCAGATCCTGAATGATCCCGAAGTGGATGCCGTATCGATCTGTACGCCGAATGATGTGCATGCATCCATCGCCATGGATTGTCTGCGGGCAGGCAAACATGTGTTATGCGAAAAGCCCGCCGCCCGTACCTACAACGAAGCTCTGGAAATGCAAAAGGTTCAGCACGAAACCGGCAAAACCCTCAATATTGGGGTGGTCAACCGCTACAATGAAAGCGTAAACAGAATCAAGAAAATGATTCAGAACGGTGATCTCGGCGAGCTGTATCACGTATATGCCAGCTTCCGCTCCCACCGCTCGATTCCGGGTCTCGGCGGGGCCTTCACAACCAAGGCCATCGCCGGCGGCGGCGCGCTGATCGATTGGGGCGTTCACTTCCTCGATGTCGTGATGTACTGCACAGGCGACCCGAAGCCGAAGACCGTGTCCGGGCAGGCTTACTGCAAGCTGGGCAAGGATATGGAGAACTACACCTTCCTCAAAATGTGGGCAGGTCCTCCGAAATATGAAGGCACCTATGATGTCGACGATTTTGTCACCGCTCTGGTCCGCACCGAGGGCCCGACCATTTCCCTGAACGGCGCATGGGCGCAAAACATCGGCGCCGAAGAGATGTTCATCGACTTCCTCGGGGACAAAGGCGGCATACGGCTGAAGTATGGCGCAGACTTTACCTTCTACACTACGGAGGACGGTGCCTTAATTGAGACAACGCCAAAATTCAACCTCGGCAGCATGTTCCAGAATGAGATCGATAGCTTCATTCAGTGCATTCAAACCGGGGAAAAACAGCCGTCGCATATCGATACCGTCATCCTGTCCTCCCAGATTATCCAGGCGATCTACGATTCGTCCGACCAAGGGGCGGAAGTTTCGCTGCAACCCGTAGCCCAGAACAGCCATTAACCTATAGTTCGAAGCCAGGGAGGCCTATTTTACCATGAAAAAAATCGGATTCATCGACCTGCATCTGGACCAATTCCATGCGAATAAATATCCTGGATGGATCGATCAGGCTACAGGAAGTGCCATGAAGGTCGTTTACGCTTACGGCAAAAGAGATAAAGAGAACGGGCTCACAAACGCAGCCTGGTGCAAGGAGAATGAAATTGAGCTGCTGCCCGCTATCGAGGACGTGGTGGAGCGCAGTGATTACCTGATCGTGCTGTCCCCGGATAACCCGGAGTTCCATGAGGAGCTGTCCCGGCTTCCGCTGCAATCCGGCAAACCGACCTATATCGATAAAACATTCGCTCCTGACCGAGAGACAGCGATCCGAATGTTCGATCTGGCGACAGCCCACGGAACACCGATGTATTCAACGTCTGCCCTTCGTTTTGCCAGTGAGTACACGGAGCTGGACCGGAGCGGCATTCAGACCATTAGCAGCTGGGGGCCCGGCGGATTCGCCAACTATTCGATCCATCAAATCGAACCCGTAGTCCGTTTGATGGGAGCAGATCCGAAGAGGGTCATGTTCGTTGGTACACCGGACTCTCCTGCCCTGCTCATCGATTACGGTAACGGACGACAAGCTGCCGTGAATCATCTTGGGGAGAATTGCCCTTTTACTCTAGGCATTAAAAATGAAGATGGCAGCTTCAAGCAGGTTACCGCCCATTCAAATTTCTTTGCCTTGTTCATCGAGAATCTGGTGAATTTCTTCGAAACGGGCAAGCCTGCCGTTGACCCGGCTGAAACCATTGCCGTCATTACCATCATCGAATACGGATTAAAGGCAGCCGCCACCCCTTATGCGTGGGTAGAGCTGCCGAATTAGCAAGGGTTCGCTTCAACCATAGCAAGATAGCGTAAAGAGCTGCTCCAGCAGGCCATCAAGGACCTGGGGCAGCTCTTTTATCATTGGTGAACGCTTCTTCTCGGAATGCATCCGCTGCACTCCGGTTAGGAGTAATCACACTTCCTTGCGCTGAAAATAGATGAATCCTCCGAGGAAAAATAACAGAAACCCGCCAACAATCACGATCATAAGGCTCTCAAACGGAACATTGAAGGCGCCGAAATCGGCTTGACCCGCTGGCATCATCGCAAGAAACGGCTGCGTCCACGGATAATAAGGGGCATACGTCTGCGAGTTAGCCACCAAGATGTTCGGGATGGTGAATACAACGTTTAGTGCCAGCGGTGCGGCAAAGCTGCTCCAGGCCGTGGAAACACCAAGCTGAAGCGCGGCAAGCGGCAGACAAGCAACCCAGCCACCCACCAGGCTGCGCAGCAGCATCTCCCAAGGAATCGGAGCCTCGATCCTATGGAACCATCCAGCTCCCATGACAGCCACCAGGAACAGCACTTGCACAGCAGCAAGCAAGATAGCCACCACCGTGAATTTGGCAGAATAGACGACACCACGCGACACCGGCAGGACCAGCAGCTGCTTCCATCCCCCACCGGTATGCTCGTAGCGGCACACCATTGCACTGAAAATCCCGGTCATGATCGGGAGCAGCAGCATCGCATGCAGAAAACACATCATGGATAGCAAATACTCCCATGGGGCTCCCTGGATCGGATTGCCACCTAGAATCCCCAGCATCAAAACCAGTACCCCATTCAGCAGAATCTGCGGCCATAATTTGGACTTCGACAGCTTGAGCCACTCTGCTGATATTGCTCTTGTATAAGACGCCATCTCTAGTCCACGTCCTTCCGGTTGAAATGTATGAGTCCAGCTGCAGCAATGACGGCCCCAAGCAGTAAACCCGCTCCTATAAATGTCGCTTTTTCAGGACCGATGTAAGCGAGCAGCGGCCATTTCAGCGGCACCCAATCCGGGAACTCCATGGCAAACATGGATACTACCGAAGCGGTGATGCCTATCGCCGAGGATATCCCTTGATTCTTGAGCGTCAGGCTTAGCCATAACTGAAAAGCCAAGACCGGCAGCGAGGCGAACATAGGCAAGAACCCAATACGCATCAGATCCATATACGGCATGCGATCCGCACCCATTCCTAGCAGCATGCCAAGCACGGCGACACTCACCGTCAGCAGGGTACAGGATACGCAGAGTATCAAGAAGGCCTGCACGAATTTTGCACTGAATACAGCGGTTCTTGAAATGGGTAATGCCAGCAGCTGCTTCCACGAGCTGAGCTGATGCTCCACGTTGGCCATCAGCGAGCAGATCAGCGTAATGCCCAGGAACAGGGCGATGGGAACAAAAAACGTAACATTCTCCAGCAGCCCGCCCCAGGGATCTGCCGCATACGTTTTCATCAGATAATCATACCGAAGTCCAAAGTTCAGCCCTTGCATCGCCGCCAGTCCGATGGGACCGAGCGCCGCGAGAAACCAGATGCCTTTGCCCCTTATTTTCAGCCAATCGGCGGACAGCGCACGGAACATCATATCCGGCTTCCCTCCCTTACGATCTGCATGAAAATATCCTCGAGTGACCTCCGCTGCTCCTCGACACGGTACACGGCATGCTGATTCTCAACGAGCCGCTTCACGAGCAGGGCGACCTTGGCATCCTGCATACTTTCCAGCTCCAGCACATGGTCTCGCAGCACCCCTTGGCAGCCCAGGTCCAGCGCCAGTCCGAGCGCAGCCTCCGGCTCCGATACCGACAATCGGAACCCGCTGGATGCGGTGGATACCAGATGGTCGATGGTATCCTGGAACACCATCCGGCCGTCACGGATGATGCCGACTTTATCGGCCATCTGCTCCACCTCGCCCAGCAGGTGACTGGATACCAGCACGGTAATGCCGTATTGACGCGGCATGTTTTTGATCAGCTCCCGGATTTCATGAATGCCGGATGGATCAAGACCGTTGGTCGGCTCATCCAGGATAAGCAGCTCCGGATTGTTGAACAAAGCGGCTGCAATGCCAAGACGCTGCTTCATCCCAAGGGAGTATCCCTTGACCGGTCGCTTGGCTTCCTTCGTCAGGGAGACAATCTCCAGTACTTCCGCGATGCGGGACTTCGGCCCGCCGGTGATCCGGCGAATCGCCTCCAGATTCTCAATGGCCGTCAGATGACCGTAATAGGATGGGTATTCCACGAGAGATCCTGTCCGCTGCAAAATGTTCATTTTCTCGCGCTTCAAATCCTTGCCGAACAAATGAATCGCCCCGCGCGTGGGCTGGATCAGTCCAAGCAGCATGCGAATGGTCGTTGTTTTCCCTGCGCCATTCGGTCCCAGGAAGCCGTAGATATCGCCACGGGCAATCTCCAGGTTCAAATCCACGACTGCCGCGCGTTTTTTATATATTTTATATAAGCCTTTCGTTTGAATGACGAGTTCCGTCACGTTCATCACCTCAGGATACATCCTACATGTCCAAGGTTAAATGCCGGTCGACCTGAAGTTTAAATTTAATTTAAAAAAGTTAAGCATGAGTGATTGCGTGCTGTTCAAACCGCTGCGGGACCGGACCGCTGTTAAATCCGGGAAGCTGAATCTGTCCAGAGGTAGTTTACCGGATTTAAAGGCGAACGCTTCGCTTCTCCAGCAATAATTCCGTTCCCTACGCCGATGCTTTTGCGCTTTTGCACAAATACAAGAGGCACTTCACTAAGCAGCGCTCATTAGTAATCCTGCATCCATGCCCATCGACTCGGAAATACTATCAGCGAGTGACCGAATATGATATAATCACTTTGCCGAAACGCTGATTGCGTCCGTACAGGGGGGCTACCTGACGCTGATGATGGCATGCCAATCACTCTGCTCTCTCATAGGTAGATTAATCATTACGATGGGGGCGTGGTTAACTATGGATATGAATGTACTGGTACATGTGGATCTCAAAATGGGTTTCTCTCTCAGTCTAGCAACTGTAGCCTGCCTTGCTTATGAACCAAGTTCACTGACGAGCTCGTGAAACTCGAGCGAAAAGCAATTGTGCGAAGACACCCTGGAAGGGTGTCTTTCTTGTTAGTAACGCAAAAAAAAGAACCAGCCAACACGGCGGTTCCCCATTTTCAAATATGCCTACACCCTTTCACCATCCGAGCACGATTCTTATATCCTCGATACCTGAAACCTCACCGCCTCCAGATGCTGATCCTCGTACCTTCATCCGAGCTTTCCACATGGCAGCCCAGGCCCATTTCCCTTGTCAGGTGATCCACGATAGCCAGGCCAATGCCCGTGCCTTTGTTCTGTGAGTCGCTTCTGACTCCCGGTCCGCGATCCGAAATGACAAGCATGCCCTCAAGCCCTTCTCTCTCTTCCGTATGAATACCGATATACTGTCCTGACTTGGCGTGACGGACGACATTTTGGAACAGATTATCCAGAAGCCTGCGGAACCACAGCACATCCACATTCCAGTTGAGCGGCTCGTCGCGCACTTGGATATCGGGCTCGATTCCCGCCTTCTCCCACACCGGATACCAGGCAGCTGCACTTTCCTTGACCGTCCGCAGAACGTCCGTCGGTTCCATGTTCAATTTCACTTTGCCGCTGGCCAGCAGATTGTAGGACAACATATTGTCGATCAGTCCGCCCAAGTCCGCGATTTTCGACTCGATGAGGGACAATGATTCCTTCCCTTTCTCACTCAGCGGCTCCCGCTCCATGGAGAAAATATGGCTTCGAATCACCGTCAGCGGCGTTCTCAGATCATGTGACAGATTAGCAATCAGCGACTTGCGCAGCTCCTCCTCCTCACGCTGGCGGCGCTGCCCCTCCTCTAACTGGATGACCATATGGTTATAGCCCTCTTCCAGCTGCCCGATCTCGTCAAGCTTGGTTAAGGCGACCGGCTGCGGTAAACCTGTCACAGTGTGAGGGGAGGTCATAGCAGAACGAAGTCGCAGCAGCCGCTTGCGGATGCGCACGAAGAACAGCCAGGAGACCACAATAAACAGAACCGACATCAAGGTTATAAACAGGCCATACATCGCCGTTTCGCTGGCGATTGGCTGCTGGACACTGATATATTTTCTCGGTATTTGCATCACTATGAAGCCTTCCCCCGATGCCTCTCCACCGATAAAGGCCACCGAAGTGAACGGGTCTCCGTCCACGGCATTCTTCATGAATTGAACGGTGTAGGGTGCGCTCCATACCTCGGGGAGGCTTGGCTGCACCGGCATCTGCAGCCTCGTCTCATTGCTGCCGTCCACCCAGAACATCGAGATCTCCGGATACTCCAGCTGAATTGCATGCAGCCTTCGCTCTATGGCTTCTGGCGAAGCCCCGCTTAATGTTGCTGCCTCCTCGTGCCACATCTTCTCTAACACAGCACCGCTTGTATACTTCTCGACAGGTACAGCCGGTTTCTCCGAGAACGTATCGTTCACGAACCAGTAGAGAATCGAGGCTAACGGAAACATAATCGGCATGAAAATCATGGCCAGCGAGATTAACAGCAAATACCGGTTGGTCAACGATTTGCGGAACCTTCCTCTGTTCCTTCTCCATCTCATGCTCTCACCCGATAGCCCAGCCCGCGCACAGTCTCAATAATCTCCGGTGTGGCGGGGTCCCGCTCCAGCTTCTCGCGAAGATAGCGGATGTGAACCATCAGCGTTTTATCCCCTTCGATATAGGACTCGCCCCAGACCGATTCATAAATCTGCTCCTTGGTCATCACACGCCCCTGATGCTGGAGCAGGTACATAAATATCTGATACTGTTTACCGGTCAGGAGTGTCTCCTCGCCGGTATCCTCGTTCACAATCCGATTCTCGGCCTCATACACGGATAAGTGCTTCACTCTCAAAGGCTCTGCAGACTTGACGACGGACCGCCGAAGCAGCACCTCAAGACGGGCAGCCAGCTCGTCCGGATGGAAAGGCTTCGTCAGATAGTCATCGGCAAATTCCAGCCCCTGCAGCTTATCGTCAATGGCAGTTCTGGCCGAGAGCATCAGGATAGGCAGACCGGGATATGCCTTCTTGATTCGCTGTCCGATCGTAAAGCCGTCAAGTCCCGGAAGCATGACGTCCAGAATGACGACGGCACATGCCACCGCTTCCTCTACAGCCTTCTCCCCGCTGAGCTGCCACCGCACCTCATAACCCTTGTCTTTAAGAAATTCACTGACCCAACCGCCGATTTCATGGTCGTCCTCGATATATAGAATGCTTGCGCTCATCGTAAATCTTCCTTTCGATGCAAATGTTCAATGTCTGCCAGGTGCTGCAACAGCCGCAAAAAGTGATTGCAGTCCATTGTATGCATGCACTGTGCTCCATCATTTGTCATTCATTGTAACACGGGATATCCGAAGTTCGGATATCGGATTGGGTATCCTCGTTCCAGTCAGCATCCTGCCTCATCACCATAAGGCACCTGTCCCCTCCCGACCTCATGAAAGTCACTTCCCCAAAAAAGGACCCCGAGCACGCTGGTCAAGACCCCATTTTGTGGACATTGG
>NZ_ADHJ01000011.1:0-4558 GCF_000193415.1 Paenibacillus vortex V453 | reverse complement strand
AAACAGAATCATCCAATATACTCACCCACCTACTTTGGTAATTTTAATCATTAATGGGAATTCGTCTGTTCACGATCTATTCCTTCTTTTTTTATTCACAATCCTGCCCGTTAGCTTAACAAGAAGTATTTTTCGCAAATTTTATTAAGGTGTTTCATTATACTGCAGCATCTTCGCGATTCAACACTGGTTCGATCCCAGTTGCCTCGCGGTACCGCCTCTTGATTACATCACAGAACTTAGGATCAAGCTCCATGGTCCGGCAAACACGGCCGGTTTGGTCACAGGTCATCAAAGTGCTTCCCGATCCTCCGAAGAGATCGACGACCAGGTCTCCTTTACTACTGCTGTTCCTAATTACTCCAATGGCTTTTGAGTCGGATGGACGTATTTACCCACATCACCGCGGGATACCTCCCAGACCGTTGACGGCTTGGTTCTTCTGCAGGTAAGCCGGCGCGCCATACGGTTGATTGCCGGCGGTCACCATACCAGGCAGGAGCCTTGCCACGTTTATGGGCATAAAAGATAGGCTCATGCTGCCAGCGGTACTGTGACCAGCCAAACGAAGCCGCATTTTTCACCCAAACGCATTGGCTGCGAACGACAATACCGGATGCGTTCATTGCATCCTCAAACTCGCGCTGATATGACGATGAATGAAATACGTAAATTGCTGCAGCTTGGTCCATAATGCTGCCATAGCTTTGAAACACGGCATGCAAAAAGCCCGCAAATTCCTCTGCGGGCATGTCGTCGCTCATTATAGAGTCGTGGCCATTTGCGGCCAATCGCTCCGAATCACTCACCACTGCGACGTTGTATGGCGGGTCCGTGACGACCAGTGCGGCTTTAGCTCCATCCATCAACAGAGCCACGTCTTCCGGATCTGTTGCATCGCCACACACCAAACGATGCGGACCAAGCTGCCAAACATCACCGCGGCGGGTTTCCGGCTCCTTAATCACGTCGAGTGCTCGCTGCACATCGAAGTCATTCTCAACAACCGGTATATCAATCTCTGGTATCTCTGGCAATGAGCTAATCAGGTCCTCAATCTCCCCAACATCGAACCCGGACAGCGAGAGATCAGCCCCGCTTTCCTGCAGCTCTTGCAATAACCAAGCGAGCGCTCCTTCATCCCAACGACCAGATACCTTGTTAAGGGCCAAGTTCAGCAGCCGCTCTTGCTGATCGTCCAGATCAACCACCGAAACCTCCAGCTCAGCCAAGCCCAGCTCGTTAACCATGATCTTATACCGCTGATGCCCGCCGACCATGTTGCCGGATCTCTCATTCCAAACGATCGGTTCAACGTAGCCGAATTCCTCAATGCTGCGCTTCAGCTTTTCGTATTCCGGATCTCCCGGCTGCAGGTCCACTCTCGGGTTGTAAGCTGCTGCATTGATTTGATCTATCGAGATCATTCTGATATCCACTTCATCTTCCTCCAAATTGTGTTGAGTTGGTTTCACGTATACAGACATGACAAACAGGAGCATACGCCAACGCGTTGCCACTCCCATGCCGTTTTCTTACCCTCCTCTGATAATCCGCAAGCATACAACCAGACGTCCCTAGAACGGCGTAGATTTGATCATCACATTATTCGAAGATCCTTAATTACGTCTGGAATTCCAGTTTCAAGCTCTGCCTGATTGAATTTATGTCCAATCTCTTTCTTTAACTGGTTAAAATCTTTCGTTAATACTGATATAAATTGACTGGTTAATTTCGCATCTGGTGTAGGAAAAGCTCCTATATACTCAGACCATGCTTCTAATAGTTCCATAGAGGCATACCCCGAGTTTTTTAAAATTAGCTCATGTAGAGTATCCTTGTCCATTATTTTGAACGTGTCTGTACTCCCCCAAAAAAATGATTCCTTATCGATACTCACTTTTTTAGTCGATATTAATCTAGCGACCACTAAGGAATATACGGGATAATAAAGATTAGCTAGCTGTTGTTTTTTCCAACGCCGCCATTCCTTTATGGGTTCAATAATGAAATGGTTTGCGACAGCTATTGTGATTGCAATCACTGCCGAAATAATTGCTGATATTAATCTCATGTCTATATGAGCGACTTGTTCAATCTGGTTCATATAATCGCCTCCCATCATCAAATTTCGACATTAGGAAGGTTTTTCCTTCTTCACACAAGGTCGCCTACTACAGAACTGCTTCGTGCCAGTCCATTCACCCCACACACATCGGTTACACTTATCCGGCTGCTTCGGCTTATAACGTGGTCGCTTCAGCTTATTACGTTTTCCGGCCATGTCGTCGTTCCTCCCAATTTCGTGGTGAGCTGCCTGCTGTCACTTTAATCAACCATTGAAACCACTTCATATAAATTCACGCTCCTAAAAGAAAACAAAAAAGCCGCCCAGGAATGGACGACTTAATTTCTCTAATATTCACTTACTTCAAAATTAATTATCTTATCGAAGATGATATAGTCTTTTCTGGACTTAAACGGCCCCTTGTTGTTCCCATGTTTATCAATGGCGAAAGATATTGAGCCACTTCCTGATGCTTTTGCTTCATACCAATTAATAAATACGTTTACTTCACTCATAGAAAGATCAAACTCTTTTATAGCCCCGTTAAGCAAAGTAATTTCAAGCAATGCACGATTGCTATCTGGTTCTGTTGGTGGTTCTGTTGGCTCTGTTGGTGGTTCAGTAGGTTCTGTTGGAGGTTCGGTTGGTTCAGTGATCTTACTCATCATTTCTAATTCGTCAATGCTTACATATATACCACCATTGTTAGCCTTCACATTTAAACGATACTTCTTATAAGGAGTTACATTGTTAAAGGTGTACTCTCTCTTTTCTCCTCCGATCCAGTTCATTTCGCTTGTTCGTGTATCAAGGATATCCCAAGCTTGAGTTTGTTCATTCCATCCTTCAAACGTCCAATCCTTTGGTGCCCTGTTCATATCAGAGCTCAAACGTGGGGTAATATTTTTAATTGTATACTTAGAAATAACTTGTGGTGAGGCGAATTCGTAAGCTAACCATCCAGTCGGGATAGGTGGTTCCCAAGTGTCTTCATATGATTGACTGGTACTTCTGTTAAAGGCCTTCCAAGCTGCATACATGGGACCGTATTCCTGACTTGCTGATGCAATACCACTAGGTGCTGTGTGGCTTGTCATCTTAGGAATTAAATTATCTGAGTACTGATCTTGGGTTGTAGCTGCAAAAGTATTTGATGACAAAAAAACGGTAGTGAACAAGAGAATTGCAGTTAGAAATAGAGTACCTCTCTTAATAAATGTAGACATCTATCTTCCTCCTAAATTATGTATGTGTTAAAAGTACAAGAATAATCAACATTTGTCTAAACAAAAAATTGAAAATAAAGTAATTAATGCTATTTATTTCAAATAAAAATAAGCCGCTCCAGGAAGGAACGACTTCGGATTTATATTCAGTTCTTATCTGCAGAGAGATCCGTCAGAGCATTGCGACCGTGTCGGCCGCAGCAAAAACGCTGCGCTCTTTGCTTTAAAAGCATCTGTACTTTGTAACTAGATACGGATGACAAAACCATTTTACCGAGCTGCTGAAAATGAAGTCAAAATCCACATCGGCATTTATTAACGCTCAATACCATTAATTCATTCTCGCTCTCCTTTTTACTCACTCTTTTACACTTGAGCAGTAAAGCAACTGAAGGAGTATAGCCAGGAACCCTTATCAGGGGTTCCCCTTTGCTCGACTGCCTCCCGGTTGGCCCATCAGTTGCTTTACTCCAAAAACAGAAAAAGCGAGAAGAGTTACGCCCCGGTCATATGCCGCATTCATGCAGCCGTGCGTGTCATTCTCGCCTTTTTTCTATGCTTACATCCTATCATGGGAAAACCATCATGTGGTGCTCAACATAGGGTCAATCTACGGGCAGGGTCTGTTCACTTTAGGGTACAAAAAAGGCAACAAACCAAACTATTAATTAAGAAATAGTATGAACGTATGAACCCTTTGAAAAGTGGTAGTGGACCTTATCTTAAGATAAGGTCCACCGAAAAAAAATTATACGCGACGATGTTTTCTGTGCTTTTCGCACTTAACTACTGCTATTTGCCCAGGTTTAAGGATAACAACAATAACTTTTTTATGATGATGTCTCATGAGATATTCCTCCTCCCATAAAAGAGTTAATATATTATATGAAGGTGGCTAAAATTGAATTGGACTAAGAAATCAATGGAAATTACTCATTTTTTTCCTACTCACTAAAACTCCGCGTCATCCTGCTCAAAGAACCCCATGAGTTTCAAACTGTTTGCCATGCTCTCAGTCCCTTCTGATATCTTCCGCCGAATAGTGCTGTCACTTAGACCATGCCGGAAGAACAGCAATGTCTCCTTATAGGAGTAACCTTGCATGTACCTGTAATCGACAGTTCTCTTTGCCTCATCGTCCTGGATCAAACTGAAAGCCCTGCGAAGCTGATGAGTATAAAACTGGTACCGCTGATACACCCAACGCTGCTTTTCGATCAGAATCGTAGCATTAGCCGTCTTATCAGCATGCAGATCCTCCTGA